>JAOZNO010000045.1:4688-11951 GCA_029933755.1 Bacteroidales bacterium
ATGCTTACATTGTTGGTTCGTTAATTGGACGGAATAAGCTTTTTGAGCGGATATCACCAAAAAAGACCTGGGAAGGCTTTATTGGAGGAGGCATTTTTTCTTTGTTAGTAGCTTGGTTAATCTCTTTTTATGTTACGGAAATTAGTTTAATTGATTGGATTGTTATAGCATTAATTACTTTTGTATTTGGAACTTTTGGTGATTTAATTGAATCTCTTTTGAAAAGAATGGTGAAGGTTAAAGACTCTGGGAATATATTGCCTGGTCATGGTGGAATACTTGATCGTTTTGATAGTATAATTGTTGCTGCACCAATGGTTTTTATTTATTTAATGATAGTTTTAAAATAAATTGATTGAAAATTTATGAAGATTCATAAAGAAGGGTATTCTACTATAATTGTTGTTTTTTTGATATTAGCCATATTAAATTCTGCATTATTCTTTTTCATTAAGCCAAATGTAGTTTTAGGTGTGGTTTTTAGCTTTGCCTCATTTATTTTTTGGATATTTATTGTTGCTTTTTTTAGAATCCCTCTTAGACTACTGAATGCTCAGGAAAATGATGTTTTAGCTCCTGCAGATGGTGAAATAGTGGTTGTTGAGGAAACGGTTGAAAATGAGTATTTTAAGGATAAAAGAATACAGATTTCAACATTTATGTCACCGTTTAATGTTCACGTTAATTTATATCCTGTTTCTGGCAATGTTCAATATACAAAATACCACAAAGGGAAATTTCTTGTGGCATGGCATCCAAAATCATCAACATTAAATGAAAGAACAACCATTGTTGTAAAAACTGAAAATGGGACTGAAGTATTAATACGGCAGATTGCCGGAGCTGTTGCACGTAGAATTGTAACTTATTCAAAAGAAAATGATAAGGCTGTTCAGGGAGAACAGTTAGGCTTTATTAAGTTCGGTTCGCGAGTAGATGTTTTCCTACCTTTAGGAACAGAAATAAATGTACAGCTAAATCAAAAAGTAAAAGGTATAGAAAATGTTTTGGCGAAATTATAAAAGGATATTAGTTCTTTTTATTTTTGAAATTAAATTGATAACTTAATGAGAAAATATGAGAATAGGGTGCAATTGTAAGATCTCCAATATCTGTTAAAGCATAATCAAAAGTTATATTAAAGTAACTAACTCCAATACCTGCTGATGGTTGAAAAATTAATGTTTTATCCTGATTAATGTTGTTTACCATTTGGAATCCATTTACTCCCCCCCTGATAAAAACATTTTTCAAATATCTAAACTCAAAACCCAAATGAGGTTCTATACTAATAGGATCAAAGCTAATAATCGAGTTTTGTGCGCCATCAAAATAGATATTAAGGTCAATTTCTACCAAAGCACTTAGTTTTTTATTTATTGTAAAGTTCCTTGCTGTACCTAGTAATAACTTCGGGGCTGTTATTTCCAGTGAGTTTTCAGGGAGCTCATTTCCGGTTTGAATAAAAGTCTGTTCAAACTGGCTGTAATCAAATACCCAAATGTTAAAAGTAGAGCTTGCATCCCTTAGCATTGCTCCAAATTTCCATTTTGTTTGTATATATTGAATACCAAAATCAAACCCAAAACCATAGGCATCTGCAAATTTACCTTGTTGTCGGTATATAAGCTTCAGGTTTCCTCCAATACTTAGTCCGTTAATTTTTAGCTTTTTACTATATGAAAAAAGAAAAGCATAATCAGCTATTGAAAAATAAGTAATTCGGTCATAATTAACATTTCCATCTGCATCTATCAGGTTTAACGTGTTTGGAATGTTGTCAACACCAAAGCGAATAATAGACATTCCTAAAGCAGTGCTATCGTTAATTTTGTATGAAGATCCGATGTAGTCATATTGTGCAAGACCCGAAAAATAATTAGCATGCATCATTGAAATTTCCATTTTCCCCTCTACTGAGCTCAGTCCTGCAGGATTCCAATAGATTGAATTTACTCCTTGAGTATTGGCAACTACAGAATTACCCATGCTTAAACTTGCTGCATCCACTCCAATATTTAAAAACTCATTACTATAAATACGTACTTGGGCTTCAATACTGTTAATTGTAACAGTTTGAATAAAAGTTATAAATATTATTTTAATTAGATTTCGCATAGCAAATTATGATCAAAAAAAGAGATAATATTTATAAGATGCAACTTTATCGGATGATTTACATCTTGAGTATAACGAAGTTGTTGGAATTTATTAGATGGAAAATGAGCTATATTATTGAATATTATGTATTAAAGTACGATACCGTTTTATTAAGAAATTTTGATTGGTCTGATAATTTGTTTGCATTTGCAGTTATTTCTTCTGCTGTTTTCAAGTTCCTATCAATGATTTTTTTAAACTGTTCAATAGCATCGTAAAATAAGTCTGCATGTGATTTTTGATCCTCACTTTTATTAGAAATGCTTTGAATCAATAGTTTAATTTCATTAATTTCTTCAACCGATTGGTTTGATTTTACTTTTGCTTCTTCTGCAATTTCGAATCCTACTTTTGATAGCTCTTTTATTCCTTCAGCTGCTTGTTTACTCTTTTTAGCGAGATCTTTAACATCATTTGAAATGACGGAAAATCCTTTTCCAAGCTCCCCTGCATGAGCTGCTTCAACAGCGGCATTAAGTGCTAATAAGTCAGTTTGACTTGCAATATTCTCAATAACCGAAATCTTTTTGCTAATTTCTACCAATGCATCAACTGTTTTTTGGACACTTTGATTACCTGCTTCCACATTTAGAGCAGATTCAATTGCTTTACGTTCTGCATTTTTTGCATCTGTAAAATTGTGTTCAATACCTGTTGTAATTTGTTGTAATGATTTCGAAACATCCTCAATTTTGCTGGCATGTTGCGTCACATTGTCCATAACTTTGTCTGAAACATTATTTATTGACCTTTGAATATCTGATAGTAGTTTTGCACTTTCAATTACATTTTCAATTACAATTTTTATATTCTTAGACATTGTTTCAAGAGCATGAGCTGTATCACCAATTTCGTCTGTTCTATTTATATTAAGTGTGGTTTTTAAGTTTCCTGAACCAATGTTTTTAGCAAATTTGGTAATCTTTCTTAATGAATTTATTATAGGTTGAATCAGGATAATTGTTACCACAAAGAATAAAACAAAAAATAATGGTATTATAATTCGAATGTTAACCATCGAGCTATGTATATCCGACATTACAGGTTTAAGTGGAGTAACAATTCCAATGTATGATTCAAAATTTTCAGAATATTTATAGAATTGCCATATTTCCTTATCTCCATATATGATTTTATGAAATTTAACAGAATTATTTTTTTTCAAAGAATTAAAAAAGCTGGAGTTTTTTATATTCTGTCCTTTTTCGGTGGGGTGGAAAATATAATCACCCGAATTTTTTACAGCAAACAGGTAGCTATTATAATTTAACTTTACATCTTTTAAAACGGTATTAATTACTTCAATATCTGATAACTCAGTGTTGCTTTTAAGTATCCTTGCCTGAATTTCAATATCTTCCAGTTTTTGAATAAAACTGGCATGTATCGCATTTGTAATTCTTTCTCTTATAATTTTTATTGCATTTCCTGTTAAGCTTAAAATCAATAATGAAAATGTCATCAGAATCAAAATAGCATTACGTCTTAATTTAGATTTTATGAACAAGTAATTAAACATTATAAAATTAGTTTAGTTGTTTAGTAAACAAATAGGGTAACCGTGTTCAATATACTGAAAAATATAAGAAAGTGAATTTAATTTAATTTATTTTAGAAAACAGTGCTAGTTTATTGGTGCAACTTGTTTTTCTTTAGATAGTAAACTTACTAAAATAACGGGAAATAAACAAAAAATCATTTAGGAGTAACTATTGAGTTCGTAGTTTAGAATACTTTTTTTTATACAGGTAACGGACTTAGTGCTTGTTCAGGAATTAAGTTTACAATTAAAAGACAGTTATTTTGTTTTTTTTCAAATTAAAAAAGACTGCAAATAGCGAGCTATTTAAAGCGTTTTTTTAAAGAAGAAAATGGGCAAAAGAATAAGTTTGAATGTAAAAGTTATTTCTTAACGAGCACTTAGTTGATCCAAGAAAAAATAGTAAAATGTTATATTTAGTAAATTTAAATCAAATAATGAATACATTAGTAGTTGTAATCAGAAATCCATTTTGTAAACTGAGTTTTGGCCTGAAACTTGCTTGAAAATATGTAACTCGGTTTTAAAAATTAAAAGTATTGTTTAAATTATTAGTAAAATAATAGACTTTAAATAAATAATTCAAAACAAATTAGAACCTGAATTGGGTTTTTTACATAATAATATTAAATTTGCAAAGAAATCATTACATTGTTTAAATAATATTTAGCATAGATGTCGAAAAATAATTTTATATATCGGAATATACCTAACTTTTTCACCTTAATGAACCTGTTATCTGGTTCAATTGCAATTATTTTATCATTTGAGGGAAGAAATAACTTGGTGTTAGCATCTTATTTTATTTATATATCTGGTGTTTTTGATTTTTTTGATGGCTTTGCAGCAAGAACGCTGAAAGTAACATCCCTTTTGGGGAAAGAACTTGATTCTCTTGCTGATTTGGTGAGCTTTGGTATTGCTCCATCAATGATTTTATACCAGTTGTTAAAACAAAGTCAACAAATAAAGCAATTTTCATTTTCATTACCTGCATTGGATATTCTTATTGTATTGTCAGCATTATTAATAGCCTTGTTGTCTGCTATTCGATTAGCAAAGTTTAATATTGATGAAAATCAAACAGAATCTTTTATTGGCCTGGCTACACCTGCAAGTGCCATGTTAATTGCCGCAATACCATTAATTGCAGTTTTTAACCCTGGAGATTTAATTTTGTTTCCTGGTTTTTCGAAAAACACATTCTTTTTTCTTGCGGTTATGCTCTTTGGTATTTATATAATTAAACCAGTCATCTTAATACCTTTAATTGTTATTCTTTCAACTCTATTGGTTGCAAAAATCCCAATGTTTTCTTTAAAGTTTAAAAACTACAGGTTTGAAGACAATAAACTAAAGTATATCTTTCTGATTTTTTCTATTATTTCTTTTTTGGCATTACAAATTTTGGCTGTTCCTATAATTTTTCTTCTCTATATTTCTTTTTCTATATTTAATAATATCTTTAAAAATACGGGAAATGAAATTAATCAAGAAACATCCGTATAGAAAACTTATTTGCTGATCAAGATTAATTTCCATTTTTTATTTTCAGAACTATTTTCTGTTTCCTTATTGATTCTTTATGTACCAGCTGTAGTAGTTTACGCATAAAGTCTGTGTTTAATTTGTAATCTTTCCCAAGTTTTAATCTGCTCGATATAATTTGTTTCCATCTTTTAATCTGGAAAATAGTCACATTGTTTTCAGCCTTAAACATGCCTATATTTTCAACTACGGACATTCTTTGCGCTAAAAGTTCAATAATCTGTTGGTCAATGGAATCAATTTGATAACGAAATTGCTCCAAATGATTTAAAAACTCAGGGTTCTTATTTTCTGCAAGTCGATATTTTATACCATTCAGCAATGTAGCAAGCTCTGTTGGTTTAAGTTGTTGTTTTGCATCGCTTAAGGCATGTTTTGGATTTATATGCGTTTCTATCATTAATCCATCCAAATTCAAGTCAGCTGCATCCTGTGCCACTTCTTTAATATAACTTGTGTTACCTGATATATGGCTTGGGTCATTAATAATCTCCAGATTAGGAAACTGAAGCTTTAAATCAATAGGAATTTCCCATTTTGGTATATTTCTTAATTTTGTTGGTTCAAAAGGTGAAAACCCACGATGAATTGCCGCAATTTTTCGAATTCCAGAATTGTAAATTCGTTCAATAGCACCTACCCATAAACTTAAATCAGGATTAATCGGATTTTTAATCATTACAGGCATATTACAATCTTTCAACGCATCTGCAAGCTCCTGAACAGAAAAAGGATTGGCTGTTGTTCGGGCACCTATCCAAATAATATCTACACTTCCGGGATTCTGCTTGCAGATTCTTATATGTTCAGGTGTTGCAACTTCTACTGCAGTTAAGAGTCTGGTCTTTTGTTTAACTTTTGCTAACCATTTTAAACCAACAGCACCAACACCTTCAAATGAACCGGGTCGGGTTCTTGGTTTCCATATTCCAGCTCTGAATATTTTTACCTGTGGAATTTTTGCAATTTCAATGGCCGTTTGTAAAACTTGTACTTCTGTTTCAGCACTGCATGGGCCGGCAATAATAACAGGCTTGTCTGTTAGCTCTTTATACCACTTGTTAATTGGTATTATATCTAATTTGTTATTCATTTTATCAATTATTTTATGCTCAAAAATAGATGTAAATTATTTTTAGCACAAATTTCATTTTAAAAATAAGAAATCATTTCTACTTTTGAATAAAATGCATGAATTAATCAGGGTCAAAAATAATTTGTTCATACTGTGACTTTTTTAATAAAATTATTAAATGTATATCATAAATTTAGGATATTGTCGATAGATATTGTTCTCGGTTCTTTGGCTGTTGGCCTTATGGCTGTGAAAATTATGAATGTGCAAATGGGAACTGCCTGGTGGTTTGTTTTATCTTTGGCTGTTTGGGTTATTTACACAGCAGATCATTTAATTGATTCTAATAAGCTGGGAAATAGTGGAAGCAGTGAACGAAGAGTTTTTTATTATAAGCATTTCAAATTAATTTTAATAATAGAAATTATATTTGTTATAATAGTTGCTTTTGTCTGTATTTTGTACCTTGATAAAGAAATAATATACTTTGGTATTTGCTTGGGGCTATTTGTTGCTGTTTATCTTCTGTTAGTTCAAATCAAAGGCTCAGAGAAATTGTGGTGGTTGCAAAAAGAGTTAATAGTTGCAGTTGTTTATACCGTTGGAATTTGGGGTGGGCCAGCTCTATTAAGTTCGCAAAAAACAGTTTTGCAAGAAATAATGTTGATTGTTACTTTTTTTCTAATTGTTTGGGCGGATATTTTAATCATTGCTCAATTTGAAATTGAAAATGATAAGCGGGATAAATTTACATCCTTACCGGTAATTATTGGTCGGGGAAAGAATGTTTGCTTGGTAAGTGCAATTCTCTTTGTCTCAGTGTTTTTATTGTTTCTTTTGCTTTTCTTTCAGAATATAGATTTAAAAATAATTTATGCTGATTTTATTCTTTTAATAATGAGTGTTGTTCTGTTCTTTTTATTGAAATTTGAGGGTTTTT
>JAOZNO010000668.1 GCA_029933755.1 Bacteroidales bacterium
CGAAGCAGAAAAGTAAAAGGAATACCCTTGTACGTAATTTCATCAGTACTGCGATCATCACCTATTTCACTGATTGCCAATTGCTCTTTACTAATTCCTGAAAAGGAACCAATAACTCCTGCATAACCAATATTTGCAAAAATATTACCATCATTTGGAACATAAACTACAATAAGTGGATGCTTTTGAATATTCATACTGGTTTCGTAATCCAGACTGCGTAATTGATATAGATGACCGTCTTCTGCTGTAGCTTTTCCCCATGCCCCGAACAAACTGCAATGGAATTCAGCAGCTTCGCCTAATAAGTTAATACGAATAATACTCTGTAGACTTAGTCCACTACCATTGGCCAAACCTTGCATTTCTTCAATGAAATAATCCGAAATATATGGTTTTGCCTGTTCGAAAAGTGCATCAAGTAATTCAACAGACTGTCCACCCGCACCAAGCATTTTCTCCAAAATATTCTGTAAATGCTCAATTTCTTTTTTAAAAAGTATCCCTTGGGCTTTACCCATTTCATAGGGTGTTCCCCAAACAGTTAATACATGAATCTGGTCTTCACCATGCCCGGCAACTTCCAGCTTTGCGTGTTCAATTACCGAAACTTCCTTTAAGTGAGCCTTAATTATCTTGGTATTTGTTTTTTCTTCATCTGGTTGTAATTTACAGCTTGTAATAGTAATTAATGAAAAAACTAATAATACCATTTTAAATTGACTAAACTGGGAATTAATTTTCTTCATAATTTAAATTTGTTTAATTTGATTTATTTTTGCTATAAATGAAAGTTGATACAACATCTTTTTCTAATATCACCGCCATCAAGGTAACCGAATACCCTGACAGCGATTAAAAACAAAACTACTAAACTTAAACTTTATTCTGCTGGTGCCGAAATCACACCAAGATATCTTCCCATCCAGTAGGGCAATAAATATTCATCACCTGCTAACCTGCTCATTTGGCTTCCTCCCTGATCCAGTGAAAAAGGGTTGGTGTTATGTCTGTGCATTTCCCGTTCAGCCGGATATAACAATTCTTTTGTAGTTTGCCCTCTATAATTTTCAGGTAATAAATCAATATCCTTTCTGTGTGAATTTTTTGTTGAATAACGATCTAAATCGATATTAAATTCCCTAAAGAAATATAGAGTTCCTTCCAAATCAATATCACCACTTGTTCCATAAGTCATCATTTCCCATAGTCCATCTTTCTCAGGCCTTTCCATCTCCCAATGCTCCCGAATAACTCCAACATATTTTTGTTTCAAATCGTTATTGAATGCGTGATGATACAAAACCCAGTAGGTAATAAACGACATTTCATCATCTGAATGATTCCAACTGTCACCCATCACGTCTCCCTTATGAACATAGTCCAGTGTCTTTCTCATCTCACTCATTGGTGCTAAAATGTTTTCAAGGTAGCCATGCTTGTCCATCATCTTAAAGGCTTCTTTTTTATAGATTTCTTTACCTGTTAAAGAGTATGCTAATTGTAATCCTGCAATTAAATGAGCGCTATTCAGTTTTCTGTCAGATACATACATTGGATACCAGTTAACATATTCAGGATTCCAACGTCCCCAACGGGTTGGTTTGCCATCAACATCAACAAAATAATAATCATTTTCAATGATATGGGTCATTATTGCATCAATGAAATTGGCAATTCTTTGCTTTTCTTCAGATGTTTTAGCTATAAACTCATCCATTATCGAAGCGACAAAAAGGTAGGCGATATATTCATCGGTGCTGGTAGTGCCTTTCCAGTCCCACTCTTCTTCCTGCGAAGGTCTCCATGCATGATGGTTAAAAATGATGCCTCTTCTCTCGAAAGTTCGTGACGGAAATCCTTTTAAAGGGTTTACAGTTAGTAACCTTTCAAAAGATTCAAAAGATTCCCAAACATATCTTCTGGCAATATCTTCTCCTGTTGTTGCATAACGAAACACCTGGCTACCCAAATAGAGAGAAGTCCATAAACCATCATTATCATTATCTTTAGAATATGCAGTTTTCATATCTCCGGGTGCTTGATACCTTATTTCATTTACCCATCCAAAACGCATATGATATTTGCGAATGTTATCCTGAAATTTTTTAGTTTTATCGGCCAGGGTTTGGCTTATGTATTTGATTTTATTCAACCCGGTCGTAGTTAAAAGGTATATATCGCCATTTTCATCACTGGTAATGTCTACAATATTATTTTGGTTTAACCAGCGTCTTCCACTAAAATACCTAAAACCATTTGGTTCTTTTAAAAATGCACCATTGTTTGAAGCAAACCAAAGTTCAGAGCTAACTTGTAAAATGTCAGTTATTTCGGGAACAGGTAGCTTGCTATTTAGTTTTGAAGTTTTCTTTCCATTATATATGTCAATGGTATAGTATCCGCTTGAAGTACCAACAGATATTGTATTTGATTTAAAAGCCAAAGCAGTGAGCTTTTCACCTTTATGTAATGTTTTCCATTGTCCCGCTTCAAACCTGTATATTGCACCAGATGTTAAATAATAAAATTCTTTATTATAGACATATACCTCAATGAGCTTTCCTTTAGGTAGTTTGTGGTCAGAAACCTTTTGAGTTTGTTGGTATAAAGTTCCATTTTTATTTCCGAAAAGCATTACTTTACCATCTGCATTCACAAGAATTTTTTGATATTCGTCTTTTGGAAAATATTTGTAAATCGTACCGGCATGTGCATTGGTTAAATATTCATCAGCATACAGATAATATAAATACCCAGTTGCCTCCTGTATGGTTATATCAATAGGTATTTTTGTTGCTAATAATCTGTAAAATAAGTCCTTGGAGATCTCGTTTTCGTTATAATCTCTATAAAGACCTTTGTCAGTCAGAAGATATACTATTTGGTTATAATCAATAAGTACTTTTTTTAATTTTGCATTTTTAAGTTCATTTGGAAACTTGTATTTAACTGATGTTGCTTGTTTAAAAGGGACATCAATAATCTGTGATAACAGCATTATTGAAGAAAAACTACTAAACAATAAGATTAATATTATTTTTTTCATGATAAAATATTAAAAAGTTAAACTAATTAGAGCTTGTCTATAAAGTCCGACTTCTGCGTTGTTGCTCAAAATCTAAA
>JAOZNO010000669.1 GCA_029933755.1 Bacteroidales bacterium
ATATTTCTGTAGCACAGCAATATATTACTCAGATTCCAAAAAATGGAAAAATTGTCACCATTCACAATTGGCTTGTTGCCAAACCTATGCCAAGTAATTATTATGTTGATAAACAGCAAAAAAGCAGTTTGCAAGATGGTTTTTCTAAAGACTTCCTTATATCTATAGGTAGTGAAAAATCACCTAAAATAGTAGAGTCAGAAAAATTTAATACCCCGGATGGAAAAAATAGCAGCTTTTTTCAACACACATGGGATGGTGATTATATTAATTTAACGGATTTATTTGGTAGACCCTCAGATGTGTTCACGTACTTATATGCAGAATTAAAAAGTAATGATAATCAAGAAGTTTATTTACACATTGGCACAAACGATGCAGGTAAAGTATGGGTAAATGGCAATTTACTCATTGATTATCCAACGGGAAGAAGTGCTGAACCTTCACAAAATATTGCCAAAGTAAATCTAAATAAAGGGAAAAATACTATTTTACTAAAAATTGGCCAGCTTGGTGGAGGATGGGGAGCCTATGCACAATTTTATAGTGTGAAAGCACAAAAGAAATTTATTAGCAGACATGACAAAATACTTTCTAAAAGTTCAAAAGTTGCAAATATAATTGAGACCAAAGTTATTTGTAAACAAATAGACAGGTATATTGGCTGGCCCACGATTACTAAAACAAGTTCAGGTGAATTATTAGCCGTTTTTTCTGGTAATCGTGACGGACATGTTTGTCCTTATGGAATTGTTCAGATGATACGAAGCAAGGATAATGGAGAAACATGGAGTGAAACTGAAACAATCAACAATACACCTCTTGATGATCGGGATGCCGGAATATTGGAAACAAAATCCGGAACTTGGGTAGTTAGCTGGTTTACTTCAATGGCTTTTGATTCAGAAAGTTCTTATGCACAACATCCTGAATGGATACGACATAGGGAAAAACTTAGTGAAGAAACGATAAATAAATGGCTTGGCAACTGGATTCGTCGTTCTGTTGATAAAGGAAAAACATGGGAAGCACCCATAAAACAACTGGTCACTGCACCTCATGGACCAATCGAGTTGAAAAGTGGAAAATTACTGTATGTAGGTACTTCCACAATTAATGGAAAGAAACAGTTGGCCGTTGAAGAATCAAAAGATGATGGTATTAGCTGGAAACAGATTTCTACAATTGATATTTCAAAAGATGATTTAATTGCACCTTATTCAGAACCACATGTAGTTGAATTGCCTGATGGTAAGTTGATCGCTATGTTTAGATATAACCCTAATGATAAGACAAATTCCTTTTTGCGACAAACTGAAAGTTCCGATGGAGGTAAAACCTGGTCAGTAACCCATAAAACTAATATTTGGGGATATCCGCCACATCTAATACTACTTAAAAATGGTTGGCTGTTACTAACTTATGGCGTACGAAAAATTCCTTATAGTGAAAGAGCATGCATTAGTAAAGATGGAGGAAAAACCTGGGATATTGAAAATGAAATAATTATAAGCATGAGTGAAAGTGGTGACCTGGGTTATCCTGCTTCAGTTCAACTTGATGATGGTTCAATAATTACCATATATTATCAAATTGATAAAAAAGGTGAAAAAACCAGTCTTATGCAAACACATTGGAAGCTGAAAAATTAAATAGTGATTATTGTTTAATAAACATCTTAATTCCACGGGTAAACAGTTAACTAACTGATAGTCACGGTGTGAATTATTAATTAAAAGTGAAATAAAATTATTGCAACTTGCTGTTTATTAGCTTATTCACACCGTGACTTGCAGATTTTAGGGAATAGTGAAATAAAAATTATTTAAATGAAAAATACAAATAGAAAAGCATCTATCGGAAATTATTTCATACTACTTTGGATAATATGGACATTATTAAGTGTTACCCTTGCCTACCTTGTTGCAAGTTCTGATTCAAAAAATAGCATGATATCAATAATTGGTATAATTATTAGCTTATCCCCATTATTAGGCCTAATGCTTGCCTTGGGTTCACCAAAAGCAGCCGGCGAGTTCAATAATTGGTTAAGGGGGAATAAGAACTCTATTTATTTCATAGCCGGTGGCATATCCCTTTTATTCGCCTTACCGGGATTATTGACATGGACTTTCGATCTATATTTAACTGTTATTTTTACGTTTATAGTATTTGCTGTATTTGGCACATTAAAACAAAATAAGGGTGAAAGCTTTAAATTGAACTGGACTGATATAGCTATTTGGATTATCCTATGGATTCCTTTTGACCTTCGTTGGTATACTGGGATGGATGCAAATTTGGATTATAGCTGGTGGTCAATAGCAATTTCTGTTATTGCTATAATAGGGTGGTACGGATACAGAGGAGCAAATATTGGCTATAGACTTGTTCCAAATTTCAAAGATTTACTTATCACTTTTCTGGCTCTGATAGCGATAATGATCGTTGTTGTCCCACCAGGGCTCTTAACTGGCTTTCTCACTTTTTCTATTCCCGAGTCTTATGATATTCCAAAATTGACAGCTCATTTTCTAGGCTTGTTTTTAACGGTTGCCTTGCCTGAAGAACTCTTTTTTAGGGGTATTATGCTCAGGGGGCTTGAAAAAGCAAGTTCCAAAAAATGGATTCCTTTAGTAGTTTCTTCTTTGGCTTTTGGTTTAATGCACTGGAATAATGTAGGTGACTTGTCAACACAAATTACTTATGTTTTCCTGGCAACAATTGCAGGACTTGGTTATGGCTGGGCATACAAAAAAAGCGGGAACAATCTATTTGCCGCAATACTTGTACATACATTGGTTGATTGGATTTGGAAATTATTTTTGGCTTAGAAATTATAATTATGCTTTTTCTTGATTTAAATGGATTGTCCGCAAATAAAGCAAATTAACACAGATAAATCCGCAATTAGAATCTGTGTTCATCTGAGATAATCTGTGGATAAAATAAATGACGTATTATTATTTTAGTGAATTACAGGATTCAATTAATAAAACCTGTGAATGTCAATATTGACGGCGCTCCGAAAAGCCGCTTAGCGGGTAATTCTATTAAAAGTGAAAAAGTATTAGTCTGTATATCTGCTTATTAAAAACCCGCTTAGCGGCTGAATGCAGAAA
>JAOZNO010000670.1 GCA_029933755.1 Bacteroidales bacterium
ATCGCCCCAGGCATTAACCAATAATGACATATTCCAATCTACAGTGTTAAATCCCAGATACTGCATTCCGTTAGCAATTGGTTCGAATAATATTCCGGGGAAAGTACCTGTTACCATTAAAAATAGTGATAATAATACCATTGGGATCAACATTGCAAGAGGTGCTTCTTTAATATCTTTATATTCAGGCTCTTCCTGGCCAAGGAATAAGGTGTATAATATTTTAAAAGCATATAAGAATGCAGCTGTACTAGCCATTAAAACAACAATTACTAAAAAGAAATGTTCAGAAGCCAATAATGACTGGTATAGCATCCACTTTCCAACAAAACCACCTAAGGGAGGAACCGCAGCTAATGCTATAATTGAAACCAGAGTTGCAAAGAAAGTAACCGGCATTTTTCGGATTAATCCGGTAACTTCAGTCATATCCGTAGAGCCTGTTTGTCTTTCAACTGCACCGATTGCCATAAAAAGATTGCCTTTAAAAGCAGCATGTAATATAGCAAGATAAATAGCTGCCATAATGGACATTTCCGTTCCTATAGCAACACCAACAATAATATATCCTAACTGACCAATTGATGAATAGGCAAGAAGTTTTTTTGCATCATCCTGAATGATTGCATAAAAAGTTGCCATTAATGCAGTTATAGCACCCGCCCATGCGAAAATTTCATGTAATATAGTAAACTCACCTGAACTTAAAAGTCTTATAAAAACTAAACCAAGACCATAGATACCCATTTTAGATAAAGCACCTGAGAAAATAGATGTATAAGACATTGGTGAATTGGAATATGCTCCCGGAGCCCAAACATGCAAAGGCATCATAGCACTTTTAATAGAAAAACCAACTAAAAGTAAAACCCCAATTAAAATTTGAGTTGAAAATGTAATTTGAGAAAAATTAATAAACGCATCTTCAATTAAAAGGCTTCCTACTTCCCTGTTAATAAGTACGATACCCATAAATAAAGCATATGCACCTATTGCACTAAATATCATGTATTTGATACCAACTTTTTCTACTTCTTTACCAAGATAAATTACAATAAGATAAGATGACCAGGTCATAATTTCCCAAAATATAAAAAGAGAAATAAAATCCTGACTCAATGTTATTCCAATCATACCCAATATGCTGAGGAAAAAGTTGAAATAAAAAGTTCCAAGGTTTTCTTTTCCTTTCATGTATGCAGTTGAATACAATAAGGCTAAAGGTGATAAAGTAAAAACAATTGCAGCAAAAATCCAGCTGTAGGGAGTAAAGCTCCAAAGTGAATCAAAACCAGCTATTTGATAAGAAAACTCAATCGTTGTTTCGATACCTGTAAAAAACCATATTGAAGCGGCAAAAATACCCAGTACAACTATGATATTACCTAAAGTCTCTGATATACGATGTCCAATGTAGGTGAAAATTGCTGAACCTAATAATATTAATAAAAGTAAAAATAAACTATTCATCTGTATTTATTTATTTTAATTTGTCAGATGGAACATTCATAAGAATCATCACTTAGTATATATTAAAAAGTACTATCCTGAATGTTTCATCATCTTCTAAATTAGATGTTCTATTAATTAATAATTTCTGCTAAACCGGGTAATACTTTTTCAATATATATTCCTTTATTCATTAAAGAGGTCGTAGCATTTTCAATAAGACCTGTTATTAAATCAGGATAAACACCTACGAGCACAATGAGTGATCCCATAATAATCATTACCACTGAACTGTTTATTGATGGTTTTTGTATCGGTATTTCTTCACTTGCTTTCCTAAAATATAGCCTGCTTATTACTTTAAAGTAGTAGATAATTTCAACAACACTTACCGAAAGAATTAATGCAATTATAAGTTCCATATGTTGGTCTGCAGCTGCAATTAGTACATATAACTTGCTCCAAAAACCTGAAAAAGGTGGTAATCCAACAAGTGCAAATGCTCCAAGTCCAAATAGTAATGACACTAAAGGCATTTTTTTACCAAAACCATCTAGGTCTGAAATTAATTTTGATTTAGAATTGTATACTAAAAAACTTGTTGTAAGAAAAAGAAGTGATTTTATCAATGCATGATTGAACATTAAAAAGATGGCAGCAAAAACACCTTGTTCGGTATTAATACTAAATGCAATCATGATTAAGCCCATCTGGCCAATACTGGAATAGGCAAGCATTCGTCTTAATTTCTCCTGCCTTAATGCAACAACTTCAGCAACAATCATCGTTATTAAACCCATGATGAGTAATAAGCCAAAAGCACCTTCCAGGTCAAACATTAGATATATAACCCTAATTAAAGCATAAATTCCTGCTTTTGCCACCATTCCGGCAAAAACAGCTGCAATTGGGCCGGGTGCTTGCGAATAAGCATCTGGTACCCATCCATTTAATGGGAACATTTCAGCTTCAATACCAAAACCTACAAAGAATAAAATAAAGATTAAAATTTTTATATTGAAATCAACTTCAGGCATTCTAACGGCAATTTCCGCCATGTTAAGCGTGCCTACTTGTGAATAAAGCAGAATTATTGCCAGTAAAATCATTGAAGAAGCAAACGCTCCAATTAGTAAGAATTTGAATGCCGCTTCAGCTCCATCTCGTCCTCTATAAATGGCTGTTAATGCGTAAGATGAGATGGCTGTAATTTCTAAAAATACAAATAAGTTAAAAATGTCACCTGTTAATACAATCCCAATTGTACCAGTAACCACAAGCATTAGCAGAATGAAGTATTTTAAGGAATCATCGAAACCTACTTTTTTGAAATTATAGCTATAGCCCCAAATTAGAAAGGCCATAATACTTATAAGAGAAGCTATGAATCCGCTAAAAGAGCTAAAGACAAGGTTAATTCCAAAAGGTGGATTCCATCCGGCTATTTTTGTTATGATTGGATCTTCAGGTGTTACTTCAATCATAAGCATTACAGACATGTATGCTAAAAATAGAAAAACAAGGCCAGGGATTATTCCAATCAAAGGTTTATACAACTTCCCAAAAAGTGGTAACAAAAAAGCGGTTAACAAAGGAAGCGCTACATAATATATAGGATCTAGTATTACCATTTTAAGTTTTTGATTTCGTCAATGTTAATTGTATTATGATG
>JAOZNO010000671.1 GCA_029933755.1 Bacteroidales bacterium
ATGTTAAACCTCAAATTTCGGCTAAGCGAAAATTATGTGAACCCGTCGACCGATTGGAACGTTCAGACGGATAAAATAGCTTCTGAAATACTATTCTTGACACTTGTTTACTTTTATGCTAAATAGAGTCTGTCTTTAAAGTAAGTGTTTGGTTCAGAATGTTCGTTTTCAAGGCTTGCAAAGTCACAAAAAGCGCAGTTTACTTTTGTAAATGAGCATTTTTTTGACAAGCGTAACGCAGAAAACGGACTTTATGGACAAACACTAAATATGTAATCAGCTATTAAACTTAAAAGCTTGCTCCAAAACTTATTATAGGCATAAGGTACGAACCGAAATATTCTGCATTAGCCCTAAAAATAAATTTCCCCCCCGGTTTTTGATATCGATAGCCAAAGTTAAAAAGAGTATATGTTTCATTTTTGTTTTCAGCAAGATTAGTATACCAAAGCCCCCCTATACCTAATTCAAGGTGCGAGGTAGATTTAAAAAAGATTGCTTGTACGCCCAAAGGAACTTGAATGCCGTATGCTGTCCAGTCAAACCAATAACCTAAGCCTGTTCGGGCAGTTAAATTAATCGCATTTTTCTTGAAAATTTGTCGTTCATAATTAAATCTTAAACTTCCCGCTAAATTAACAATACCAAAGCCAAGATCTCCATATAAGTAGTTCTTATTTTCATGCGTTCCGCCAAAAAAAGATTCTTCTTGCGAATAAATAGATGAAGAACCAATAAGTAATATCACGGTAATAAAAATATATAATTTGTTCATGTTATAATATAGATTAATAAATAGTTTTGTTTTTATATGGTTTAAATATTCTGGTATGCCAATAATTATCTTCTATGAGCCTGTCCGACTTTCGGCGGATTAATTTACAGGTAATTAGTCATTAAGTCATTGGTCATTAAAAATAGATGTTAATTACTATCAATTGCTAATGGTCAGTATACTAATTACTTGCCAGATATATGCATTGTAGATATTAAAAATATCCCAGACCCGCCTTCCATAGTGCAAAGTACGGCGGACAGGCAAGCTAAACTTGAGCATTTTGTTTTTATACGGTTAGATGCTTAAATAGGTCTGCTTGCCTCTTGTTCTGCTCTGCGTTTTTGTTCCCATTTAGTACCAAATATTGCTGTAAGGATACTTAATATGATACTAGCCAAAAATATACCTATTATTCCAAAAATGGAATTAATAAAACCCCAACCCATAGTTTTACCAATACTTAATACTACTTTCTCATGTTTGGCTTGCACAAAACTTGCTGAAATTACATAGTCTCCGGATTGCTTAATTTCAAAATCAAGAACGGAAACCCCACTTCCATTAGAATTAGTATAGCTGGAATTAAATGTTGAATTTGTAACTACTGTTTCTTTATGATTCAATTTGTTTTTAATTTTTAGCTGTAATCCGTTAATACGATTTCCTGTATCAAAATAGACATTTTCAAAATAGGTTTTATATTCGTAGTATACTGTGTAGTTTTGAGCCTCAAGTGGTATAATAAGTTCATTTGCAGGAGCTGTAAAACGATAGCTTGAATCTGCAAAGTCATTTGTAATTTTTAAAATTGAAAAAGTTATGTAAATTATACCTGCTACAAATATTCCTATTGCGAATAAAATAGGCCAGACTATTAAATTTTTCTTTTTTTGTAATTTATTGTGTGTTTGCATGGTTAAATTTGCTTTTAAAATGTAATTTAAAAACGAAAATAGTATTTTTGTATTTAATTTATTGAATAATGTATAGATATTTTTTACATATCAGTTATAATGGAACAGCATATCATGGTTGGCAGATGCAGGATAATGCGATAACTGTTCAGCAAGTGCTAAATGAAAAATTAAGCATTATTTTACAGGAAAAAATAAATGCAACTGGTGCTGGTAGGACAGATACAGGAGTGCATGCTAAATTTTTTATGGTGCATTTTGATACGGAAAAAGCAATTTTGGACTCGGCATTGTTTATTGATAAAATGAATAAGTTGTTGCCAAAAGATATTGCTGTATATCAACTTTTTAAAGTGCATAATGAAGCTAACACCCGTTTTGATGCAGTTTCACGTACATATGAATACCGTATTATCCGTAAAAAAAACCCTTTTCTTACTGATTTAGCATGGAATTATCGTGTTTCTTTAAACATGGATTTAATGAACCAGGCTGCTAAAATACTTTTTGAATACCAGGATTTTACAAGTTTTAGCAAAACAGGTACGCAGGTGAAAACAAATAATTGTAAAATATATGAAGCTCAATGGTTTGAAAGTGACAATAATTTATTGATATTTAAGATAAAAGCTGACCGATTTTTGCGAAATATGGTTAGGGCTATAACCGGTACACTTATGGATGTTGGTATGGGAAAAATTAGTTTAGATGATTTCAGAAAAATTATTGAATCTAAAAATCGTTCTAATGCAGGTTTTTCAGTTCCGGCACATGGTCTTTTTTTAACGGGTATTGAATATCCGGAAGGGGTTGCTCTGAGGTCACCACAACGCTCGTCATAGCGAACGAAGTGAAGCTATCCCCAAATGTATGCTATGCGGTTGAATTGAAGTAGAATAGGCAGCATTGCTTAATTGTGGGAGACCGCCACGCTATCGCTTGCGGTGACGTTCATTGTTTGTCATTACGAACGAAGTGAAGCTATCTCCAAATGTGTTCTCTGTGGTTAATTAGAAGAAAATGACCACTTTCTTAATTGTGGGAGATGGCCACGCTACCGCTCGCCATGACGTACTTTTTTTTGGTTTTGTTGTTGTTTTTTCTTAAAACTCCAGCAGTTCCTCATACAAATCATTCCAATCAGTATTAATGCTGTTGATTAAATCAATTTTCTTTTGTCGTGAACCGGCTTTAATCTGTTTTTCTCGGGCTATTGCTTCTTCAATACGGTGAAAGCCTTCGTAATAAACCAATTTGTTTAAATTGGTACAGTTTAAGCTGTTTAGAGATTTGAATATTGCTTAGGTCGGAATATGACCCCCAAACCCCCTGAAAAAGGGGGCTTTACCGCATAGTTTAATAATAAAATCCAGAGCAATGCTTAAAACTAATTATTAAGCTGCGCCGTATTCCCCCTTTTTAGGGGGC
>JAOZNO010000672.1 GCA_029933755.1 Bacteroidales bacterium
AATTAAGTGGGTTTTTCAAGTCGTGAACAATCATCCCTGTCATTTCTTCTTTAAATGTGTCTAATTCCTGAAGTTTTTCGTTTGTTGTTTGAAGTTTTTCTGCCTGGGTCTCTATTTTCTCTTTTTGATATTGTAAAGCTTCGTTTTTTTCTACAATTTCAATAGTCCGGTCTTCTACTTTTTGTTCCAGGTTTTCGTATAATAATGCATTTTCAATAGAAATTGCAATTTGAGATGAAAGCATATTTATGGTTTCTATCCTGTCAATAGTAAATGTACCTGTACTCACGTTATTTTCCAGATAAAGTATGGCCGATTGTCTGTTTTTGTATATTAAAGGGTAACATAAAAGCGATTTCGTTTTATTTTTAACAATATAGTCATCTTTGCCGTAGGTTTCGTCAACAGTTGCATTATCTAAAGCAACTGCTTTTTTGGTTCTGATAACATATTTTATAATACTTTGCGGCAGTTTGTCAGAGTTTATTATCGATTCATTATGAAGTACTCTCACCTCATTTTCTTTTAGTCGGCTCTCAGCTTCAATATGGTATTTTTCTTCATCGTTTTGGATTATTAAACCGTATTCTGCACCGGCATTTTCCATAACTATTTCCATAATACTTTTTAAGAGTTTGTCAAATTTCACTTCGCCCGAAAAAGCCTGCGATGCCTTTACAATACTGCCAATATCTAATACACTACCTGTTGTAAGGGTAGTTGAACTTGAAATTGTTGTTGAAGATGAGTTTAAAGATTCTAATTGGCTTGTATGTTGTTTCTTTTGCAGGGAAAATGGTGGATATTCCTGCTCTAAATAACTACATACGGCTAATGCACCCCAGTTGTGATAGCACGCATAAGCATGTTGCATATAAATTTCTGCAAGTTGTTCTTTTCCGGTTTCTAAATAAAACCGTGCTGCAAATTGCCATGACATTGCTTCGTCTCCAGAAAATTTTTCTTTTTTAGCTGCAAATATTGCTTGGTCGTATAGTTCCCTTGCTTGTTCAGGTTTATTTTTTACACGCATAATTTCTGCCTGGACTAAGTTGTATTTATGTTGATAGTTCTCCGAACAGTTTTTTACCCAAAAACGCATCTTTTTTTGGTTTTTAATTGCTTTTTTAAGATATTTTTTATCTTTTTTGTCTGCATATATTTGTATCGAAGCAAGCGAAATATAGAAATTGCTTAAAGCAAGGCGATAATTTCCACGTGCCGATTCCTGTTGTGTCTCTAAATCTGAAATCGTATTTTTAAAATTTTTAAAATCATTAAAAAATAATTGAAGATTAAGTTTTGAAGCTAAAATGGTAACAAACAGGTGATTGTTCTTGTTTTCAATACATTTTTCCAGTTCAATTTTTTCATCAAAAAACGCTCCGGTTAAAACCGTTGGCTTATCTTTTGGCGAAATAATATTTTCGCATAATTGCCTGGTCAGGTTCAGGAAATTAAAGGCAAAATCCTGATTTAATTTATTGAAGGCAATAACATTTTCTTTTGCTTTTTGCTGTAATTGCAGCAAATTGGTATTATCGTAGAAACTATAATGTAAGTATTTCATTAGTCCATAAGCGGCAAACTCCAAATCACCAATTTCGATTCCGAGTTTGTACGATTCGTACATTGCAGGAACAACTTCGTGTATTTTTTTCTTCCAAACTAATGCAAAAAAGTTAAATGAAAAATGGATTCTTGCGCTATAATGTTCCGCTTTGTATTTTGGGATTATATTTTGTGCCAATTCAAAAAATTCAATTGCCTTATCCACTTTATTCATTATTGCGGACAGTATTCCATAAGCCGAATAAAAAATTGGTGAATAAAAACTATTCCCGTTTTTAATTATTATTCTGTTATAAATTAAAATCCCTAACAAATATAATTTGGGATATGAATTATATGTTGCCGAACCTAATGATTCTGTTATTTTAAATTCAGCTAATTTGTATTTATCAGTCATAATCGGCAAATTAGCCAAATCGCTACTGCTTTTTTTGCCTATGGCTAAACGTGTCCTGATAAATTCTATAATAAAACGTATTTTCCCGGGGTGTTTGTCTGATTTATTGCCAAGTTGAGATATTACATCTAAACCGGTTTCTACTGCGTCAATATTTTTAAATTGTGCCCTGTACGAAAATATTAAGGTGTAATAAACATTTATTTTATCGAGTAAAGTTTTTGCATTTTCTATTACATAGTTTGCAATTTCTTTTGTTTTTTCATACTGTCCACTTAGATAGAACAAATCTGATATGTGCTCATTGGTTTTCAAACTTAGTTCATAGTCTGTTTGCCACGATTTTTTGCCTAAAAGATTTTTTGCTGTTTCAAAATAATTAAGGGCGGGAGAATAAGCTGATGATTTTTTTGCTTTTTCACCAGCTAAAATGTTTAATTCAGCAAATTGCTTTTTTTTATCTTCATCAGAAACAAGCTTTAAACCATAGTTAATCTGGTTTACGATATCAAAAATATACTTATTTAAGTCGGTTTCATTATTTTGATATTCCTTCAATAATAAGCTTCCCGTTTGTAAATGAAATTTGTTTCGTTCATCTTCAGGAATTATGTTGTAAACTGCTTGCTGTATCCGGTCATGAACAAATTTGTAATTTTGATTTTGTAAGGGTATCAGTATCTCTTCAATAATTGCAGTTTCTATAAATGAATGTAACTCTTCCTGCAAAGGGAATTTAGCTAGGTTTTTCCCAATAGCGGAAACTGTTTTTATATTGAAGTTATTTCCTATGCAAGTTGCTATTTTTAATATTTCAAGCGTTTTATTTGGTAGCTTTTGAATTTTACCCGTAAGCAACTCAATAACATTATTTGTTATATTTTGATTTTCTATTTCGTTGATTTTCCATTCCCAGCTTCCTTTATCAAAATTATATATTAATAACTCTTTTTCGTACAACGTTTTAATAAATTGTTTGGTGAAAAAAGCATTTCCTTGTGTTTTTGAAAAAATCAAATATGACAAAGCTTTAAAATCAAAACTAGTTTGTTTTTTAGTAGCCAAAGTATCACTTACTAAATTATTTACATCCTCTTTTTTTAGATTTTCAACTTTTATGCTACTTATTTCTACTTCTTGTTTTTTTAAT
>JAOZNO010000673.1 GCA_029933755.1 Bacteroidales bacterium
AAAAATACGAAATATTATTTAGAACTTTTTCTCTATAGATTAAGATATTATTTGACTGAACATTCGTTGTCTGCTAAAAGTTGTACTTAAAACGAGCCTGTCTCGTAACCTGAAACTCGCAAAGTGAGAGCATAATTCATTAACAAACAACCTATTACATTATTTTTTTTGGTAATTCAATATTTATGTCAGTCTATTGAATAACTAATCGAAAACAAATAACTTCTGCCTGTAGCACTTACTCCTGAGGCAAATGGACGGTACATCTGATTAAAAATGTTCTCAATTGAAAACTGGAATGATAAATTTTTATTCATAAGATAGGCTGTTTTTACATTCAGGGTATTCCATGCAGGAAATCCTTCATCAGTTCCTTTATCTTCATTGTCTTCGCCATAAGGCGACATATCTTCGAGCTTTTTTAATCCTTGAAACATAGATCGTAAACTAACTGAAAACTTATCGCCTGAAAAGTCGAATTTTACTATTCCAAACACGGGTGATATGTGTCCAAGAGGAACATTCTCTGTAATATTTTTTCCGTAATTGTAATTGACGGTTGAACGAAAGTGCAATACTCTTTTTTTATAATCAGAAAGAGAATAATTAGCATCCAAACCTACACTTACGCCTGTTACAATAGCCTTGGCTGCATTTGAGTTTGTAATAATTTTATACATATCTCCATCATAAAGCAAACTATCCTGTCCGTTTAGCTGAAAATCAGTACGTACAATTGCATTTGAAAGCAAATTATAATAGCCTGAAATATCAAAACTTATGTATTCTTCTAATTGGTACTGAATGCCTAATTCTGCATTATAAACATACTCAGGTTTTAAATTGTCATTTGGTAGCGTAACCATCCCTGATTTTGCCCTGATTTTGCCATAATCATCAACATTTGGTGAGCGAAAACCACTTGAAAGAACTGTTCTTATCTTCCATTCGGTTGACGGATACATTTCAA
The DNA here is from genome assembly GCA_029933755.1 of Bacteroidales bacterium. Classification (GTDB taxonomy): domain Bacteria; phylum Bacteroidota; class Bacteroidia; order Bacteroidales; family NBLH01; genus NBLH01. The sequence continues at coordinate 971 of JAOZNO010000673.1, forward strand.
AACTGATAATTCCGGTTGGTGCCCCATTATTAATTTTTATTTCACTATAAGGTAATTGAACCAGGGCAGGATTATTTAAGAATTCAGAGTACAAATGGTAGTAACTGTATCTAAATCCTGTAGTTAAAATATATTGATCCCTAATAATCCATTTGTAATTTACATATGCTGATGCAGATTGCATAATGCTTCCACCATCAGGATAACGGGTTTGCGCAATACTTTCCTGGTTGGTAAAGATGTTCTCGTAGTTTGCTTTGGATGCGACATCATTATGGCTTAATTCAAAACCATAATTTAGGCGGTTAATTCCAATAAGTTTCAAAAAATCAATATTTGTGCTGTACACATCAACCAGTTCCTTTTGATATAAGCGCTCCTCATTCTGAAATTTTCTCGTAATACGATCTTCATGAATGTTTTGGTATGCAAAAGTAGTTCTCAAATTTGTGAAAAACTGATTATCATATTTGAAGAAAGCAGATGCCGATGCTAATAACCTGACTTGTGGCCCATAATACCACTCGGAATAATTCAGAATACCATCACTGTCATATTCAGTAAGTTGATCGTAACGGTTAATGTTCGAGGATGTAGAATATTGAAAATTTAGATTGATGTCAATTTTTTTGTTTGGTACAATTAAAAACTTCTGTAAAAAATCATACTGTTCATATGCCGTGTTTAATTGTATGTTCGGGTCAGAATTCCGTACCATGGTGTCTACACCATGAGTGTTTTGCGTTACATAAAAATTTGTATATCCAAAGCTACTGTCATTTGAAGTAAAAGCACGGTTTTCTCCAATATGTATATCACCAAAATTACTATACTGAAATCCCGTTAAGGAAGAAAAATGCTTTTTCCCAAGAGTGAAATTGAGATACCCATTTGTTCCATTGTTCGCTGTGGCATACTGCAAACCTGTATTTAAAGTAAATCTTAGTTTTTTTTGATGAGATAATGGTGGCTGCTTTGTATGATAATGAATAACACCACCAATAGCATCACTACCATATGCAATAGAGCTGGGCCCAAATACAAGTTCAATTCTATCAAGCATTGACTGACCAATGGTTATTGAGTTTTGTAAATGTCCGTTTCTGTAAATTGCATTATTAAGGCGCACACCATCAACTACTAAAAGTATTTTGTTGGCTTCGTAGCCTCGCAGCATAGGGCTTCCACCACCGCCCTGGCTTTTCTGAATCATTACATTACCGGTTGATTGTAATATTTCGGCAGATGTTTGTGCACTTGATGATTTTATGGCATCAGCTTCAATCAAGTCAATTTTATAGGGTAATTCATCAGGATTATCACGCATGTTAGCAATAACCTTAAATTCTTCCATTAGAAATACATTCGGGCTCAGAAAAACCTCATACTGCATTGCTATTAATTGCTTTTTATTGAAAGTCTCCAGGCTAAATGATAAGTGCCTAATGTAAATTGTATCAGTATCAGGAAATAAATTTAGTTCAAAGTAACCATCTTTGTCCGTTATTGTAGATATGGTTTGAGCTTTATTAAAGATTGTTACCCCCTCAATAGGGAATTCGGTAGCTTCATTAAGAACTTTTACACTTTGTCCGTTGGAGCTTATATACGTAATTGTAATACTTAATAACAGGAATATGCCTTTAAAGATTTTTTTTTCACAAAATTTCATCATCCATCCACAGGTTTTAATTCCATCAATGGGTTTAGTTAACCCGCATTATTCACCGCTCTTCACCCTGAACCATTTTATTATGCTAAATATCTTAGCGTTAAGCTCCTGATTGTTAAATTTTGCAGTACCCAAATTGGGGTATCGCTTGTTCTTATCTTTGCACATCTGCTTCGTTGCGAAACCCTTGAAATATAAAGACTGTTGTTTCGCATGTATGTTTATGTCTTTAGTGTTTAATGATTTGCAGACACGTGCGCCGTTATATACTCCTGACAACTAGGCTTTTAAAATATCCATTTTTATGCAAAACGTTCTTTGTGTATCTTTGCGCATTCTTTGTGAAACTCTGTGTAATAGCTATTCCGCAAAGAAGCACAAAGGCTCCACAAAGCTACGCAAAGAATTTAAGTCGATGTAAATAATTGTATAATAGATAATTAATCTTAATTTTATCTAGTGCGAAACTTTAG
>JAOZNO010000674.1 GCA_029933755.1 Bacteroidales bacterium
ATAATTGTATAATAGATAATTAATCTTAATTTTATCTAGTGCGAAACTTTAGTTATTTACTGTCTTTTTGGAGCAGGCTCATAATTGGAAACTCAAAATTTTTATAAACTTCTGTCTTCTTACTTCTGTCCTTGACCAATTCCTATACATAACAATTAGTCAATTTAACCTTTTAGCAATTTAATTTTATTTCTGAAAATATTTCTCAAGCATTCTAAGTAATATATGCCTTTTAATAGGCTTTGTTATATAATCATTGCAACCCGATTCCAGACTATTGACTTTATCTTCAGCAAGAGCATGTGCTGTTTGTGCAATTATTGGAACATCCGGTAAAAATTCTCTAATTTTTCGTGTCACTTCATAACCATTAATACCAGACAATTGAATATCCATTAAAATTAAATCAATATTCTTATTTTCTTTACAAAACTCTATAGCTTCAAACCCTTTTGTTGCTCTTTGTACATTAAGTCCGGTTTTTTCAAGTATTTTGTTCATATATATGAAGCTAATATCATCATCTTCAACAATTAACACATTATATTTTTTCCATGAATATTTATTTAAATACTTTGCTTCTATTTTCTTAAGCTGATTTGAATCTCCAATCTTATAAGGAATCGTAAAATAAAATGTAGATCCTATATTTTCAATCGATTCATGCCAAATAACTCCACCTAATAATTCAACAAAACCTTTTGAAATAGCCAGTCCCAAGCCAGTTCCACCAAATTTTCGAGTGTGTGATTCATCAGATTGTCTAAAACGATCAAAAATAATCTCTCTTTTATTATGAGGAATACCTATTCCTGTATCTTTAACATAGAATTGTAAAAAGGCTTCACTCTTTAAATTCTGGTTCTTATACCCTGGAATTAGTAAATACCCAAACTCAACATTCCCTTTTCTAGTAAATTTAATAGCAGTATTTATAAGGTTTGTTAAAATTTGCCTTAAACGCAGACCATCAGTTAAAATCACTGCTTCTCCATCAGTCAATTCCTTATGAATTTCCAATTTAATATCCTTCTTATCAGTTATTTCAGGATTAAATAAGATTAATAATTCATTAAGTATTGCGTTTACCGATGTATTATTTTCATTTATTTGAATTTGGCCAACCTCAATTTTTGATATATCCAAAATATCATTAATGATATTCATTAGTTGCTTACCACTTTGATGAATTATATCAACATAATGTGCTCTTTCAGCAACAGTAGAATCTTCTTCTTTCAACAAATCAGAAAAACCAAGTATACCATTCATTGGCGTTCTGATTTCATGCGACATATTTGCCAGAAATGTTGATTTAAGATTGTCTGCTTCTACCGCTTTCTCTTTTGAAAGAATTAATTCATCTTCATTTTTCTGTTGTTGGGTTATATCAGAAATAGTTCCTATTAAACGCGTAGCCTCACCATTTTTATTTCTAAGTGCAACTCCTTTATCCAAAAACCATCTTGTAGAACCATCTTTATGCCTCGCTCTGAATTTAAAATTAAGTTCCTTAATTTTGCCATACATCAAGTCACTATTTTGTTTTTGTATTTGCAGATAATCTTTTGGATGAATATATTCGCGCCAAACACTAAAACTATCAATAACATTAGGTGTTGGGTATCCCAGAATATCAAATAAAACAGGATCTGCATGTCCAACACCAGTTTCCAAATTACGCTCCCAAACAGCTACCAGAGTCTCTTCTGTGGCAATCTGATATCTTTCCTTTGTTTTTGTAAGATCAATTTCTGCCTTTTTTCTTTCTGTTATATCATCATAAATTACAACTATTTCATTTGATGGCAGTCGATAAATAAAATTCTCAGTCCAGCTTAATAATTCACCAAAACTATCATTAACAATTATAGGGCGATGTTCTGGATTACCAGTATTCCAAACCCTCTTAAATGAGTCATTTAGCTTATACTCATTTAATGAAGGAAAAACAATTGCAGCTTCTTTACCAATTATATCTTCTCTTTTTATATTTTCTAATTTTTCTGCTGCTGAATTAAAATTTTTAAAAATAAACTTTTCGCCATTACCTACTACTTCAAAAATAGCAACATTATTGCTCATATTTTCAAATAAAGAGCGAAACCTAATTTCATTTTGTTTCAGTTTTTCTTCAGCCTGTTTTCTTTCTGAGACATCTCTAAAAATAGCATGGTATCTACCATCCGAAAGCCTCTTTATATTAATTTCAATCGGCGTTTTTCCACCATCCTTTCTCTGAATAATTTCTTCAGAAGTATATGCTTTGCCATTACTTACCTTATCTATTAGCCCGCTTTTTTCAGATTTCCTATTTTTAACAAATAAATCAGTTAATTTAAAGTTTTTCAATTCATGACCTGTGTAACCAGTTAATCTACAACCACTATTATTAACATTTATTAGTTTACCATCGGTATCGCCAATAAAAATACCATCGGCAGCCTGGTCAATTAATACTTTATATTGATCCTCACTTCTTTTTAGTTCCTCATTCTTTTTTATCAGTTCTGTGTTTGAATTTCTTAACTCTTCATTTGTTTCTAAATATTCTTCATTTAAACTAAGATATTCAATATTTTTTCGTTTAAGACTTAGTTCTGCCAATTTTCTATTGGTAATATCCCGCAATATTCCTTCAATAGCAACAGGTTTTCCTTTTACATCAACAATTGTATTACAATTTTGATAAATCCAAACAATATCTCCTGATTTAGAAACAAGCTGGTATTCAAAAGATCCAACTTTAATGTTTTCAGTGATATCAATCCAGTTTTTATTAAAACTAAATTTCCATTCATCCAAAATCAATTCTTTTAGCAGGTTTGCATTACGGTAAAAATCTTCTGGTGAATATCCTAATATATTATATGCAGCCTGATTCAAAAACTCATATTTATCCTGTACAATAGAATACCTAAATATAATATCTTTTGCATTATTCGTTATTAAGCGAAGTTGGTTTTCCATATCGACAAATTGAGCTTTCATTTCATTAAGATGTCTAGCTTTAACTTCTAGTTTTCTAAGGAGTTCTTCATATGTAGGTTTTTCGGTCATAAATACTATTTTTTTTGTATCTGACCTTTTAAAAGGTGAATTATTTTCGTTTG
>JAOZNO010000675.1 GCA_029933755.1 Bacteroidales bacterium
ATTAATGTCTGTTAGAGCAATTGGTTTTATAATAATTGTATCTCCAATAAATGTAATATGTGTTTTAGAAAGAGGCTCTTGTGCCTGAATTGCTATTTGTGAGAATAGAAATATAAGCAATATAAGGTTTCTGATCAGTAGGTTCATAATGTTTGTAAATATAAGTTCAGATGTGCTAATATAGTAAGAAAAAATATTACAAAATTAACTTTTTAATAATACTTAACAAGTTCATCTATTGATATAAGAAAATAATCATTTACCTTTGCAAATTATAATCATTCTAAATAAGTATTTTGGCTAGGATTTTGGCTCTTGATTACGGTAAGAAGCGTACAGGTATTGCGGTTACAGACCCTTTGCAGATTATTGCTTCGGGTTTAACAACTGTTGATACCATATATAATCTTTCTTTTTTAAAAGATTATATAAAAAAAGAGGAGGTTGAAAAAATAGTGATTGGATATCCCTTTAAAATGGAAAATACAAGAACAGCTGATTCGCTTCCTTTAATTGATGGATTTATAAAAAAGCTAAAAAAGTCATTTCCTAATATTCCAATAATTAAAGAAGACGAACATTTTACTTCGAAAATGGCTGTTCAGGTGATGATAGATGGTGGTGTTAAGAAAAAGAAGCGCAGAGATAAGGCACTTGTTGATAAAATTAGTGCTACTTTAATATTAAAATCATATTTAGATAGAAAATAGTAATTGGTAACTGGTAATTTGTAATTGTTTAACAAGTTGCCAGTTACTAATATGCTAATTGCCAGTTACTAATATACAAATTACTAATAAAATGATATTTCCGGTTTCAATAATAGGCTCGCCAGTTTTAAGAAAAACAGCAAAAGACATAGATAAAGATTACAAAGATTTGTCAAAGTTTATTGATGATATGTTCGAAACGATGTATGATTCGGATGGTGTAGGGCTAGCAGCTCCGCAAGTGGGTAAGTCAATTAGACTTGTTGTTATTGATGCAACAACTCTTGAAGAGGACGATCCTGGCTTAAAAGATTTGAAAAAAGTGATGATTAATGCACATATGATAGAGCGCTCAGGTGAGTTTGTAAATATGGAAGAGGGTTGTTTGAGTATTCCTGGCATTAGAGAGGATGTAAAACGTGAAGATAAAATCCGTATAGAATATTATGATGAAAATTTTGAGTTTCATGATGAATATTTTGAAGGGATTTCAGCTCGTATTATTCAGCATGAGTATGATCATTTAGATGGTGTTTTGTTCACTGATAAAATTTCAGCACTTCGTAAACGAATACTAAAAGGTAAGCTGCAAGCTATCTCAAAAGGTAAATTTGATGCTCATTATAAAGTGCGCTTAGCAAAAGCATAATAACTGTCGTTGTGGAAATACCCTTGTCGTAGTCTTAAGGATTCTAATTGTCTAGGTATCAGTAAAATATTCTAATATTAATGTCAATTTATATCATAACAATTCCTAACCTGAATAATTAATCAGATAAGTGTTTAATTAAACTGATAAAAGTAATTGATAAAAACGTAAAGATTGCTGATAGTGTTGAATCATCTATTGAGTGATTTTTAAAACTGGATTTCTACACAATAGTTCTGTTCAATATCTTATAAAGCTAAATGTCTCCACACTTTCTAATTTTCACATCGTCATATCTTCTCATTTGTTATTTACTTCAAAAACTCTTTAAACCAATAGCCTGAATCTTTCACTGTTCTGTTTAATGTTTTAAAATCAACGTGAACCAGGCCAAACCGTGGGCGAAAACCCTTATCCCATTCAAAATTGTCAGTTAAAGACCAAACAAAATAACCATCAATATTAACTCCTTCTTTTTTTGCTTTCAGCATGGCAGCTAAATGGTCTTTAAAATACTTAATTCTTTCTTTATCATGAACCTTACCACCTACAACTGTGTCTTTAACGCAGGTTCCGTTTTCTGTTACAATAATCTTTTTTACTTTTTCGTAATTACCAATTTGTTTTAGAATTTGGTAAAACCCTTCGGGATAGATTTCTCCATCCATTTCATTCATAGCAACACCTCTTTTTTTAGGACTGATTTCTTTTGCTTTAAGTCCGGGCATCATAGATTTCTTAGCTACCGTACGATAATAATATTGTGCACCAATAAAATCAAAATCAAATTCCATCATTTTTTCATCACCAGCAGCATACAGTTTCTTCATGGTTTTTAAATAGGGTAGTCCATCCTCAGGATATCCTAAACCTAGAGAAGGCTCAATAAACAAACGGTTATAAATCGCATCCATACGTTTGGCTGCTGCAATGTTTTTCTGTGAATCATCTATAGGGTCAATCCAGCTTAATTGAAAAGTGGTTCCAATATTTGCCCCGGGAACATTTTTACGAACGATCCGCCCACCTTCTGCCTGGCATAATACTGAATGATGAGCTGCTGCTTTAAAATTTTTCAAACCTTTTTTCCCTGGTGCCATTTCACCAAACATGTAACCCATTCCTGTGTACGATAATGGCTCGTTAATTATCATCCAGTTTTTTACTTTGTTTCCGTATTCTTTTGTCACAAACTCAGTATATTCCGAAAACCAGTCGACCATTTTTCGGTTTGTCCACCCACCTTGTTCTTCAAGTGTCTGTGGAGTATCCCAATGAAAAATAGTAACCCAGGGTTCAATGCCCAAAGCAATACACTCATCAATTACATTGTGGTAATACTGAACACCCAAAGGGTTTATCTTACCAGTACCTTTTGGGAAAATTCTCGACCATGACAAAGAAAAACGGAATATTCCAAAATTCATATCCTTAACCAGTTGGATATCGCTTTTGTATTTATGATAAAAATCTGTTGCAAGGTCACCGGTGTCACCATTTTCAATTTTACCTTTCGTATGCGAAAAATGATCCCACACAGATTCACCTTTCCCATCAATATTCCATGCACCTTCCGTTTGATAGGATGCCTGTGCAATACCCCATTTAAAATCATTGCCAAAATCACCTTTGGAGAAACCTAAAGCCAAAGGCTGTTGAAAAAGTTTATTTGCAAGTAAATAATCATTTAATAAAAGTCCGCTTGTTGTTAGTGCAGTTGCTTTAATCCAATCTCGTC
>JAOZNO010000676.1 GCA_029933755.1 Bacteroidales bacterium
AAAACATTTAATACAATTTTTTTAATCATAGTTTGTTATTTTTATTTAAAAATTTGTCCTTTTTTTGGACTGTAAAATAGAGAATATACTCATTAATTATACCACTTTAACTAACATAAGAATAATCAGTAATATATAGTTTTTTATCTAAAAACAATACCGGGGCAATGTTCATTTACGTACACTCAGTATTCATTATCGTACACTTATTTGAAATTCAATGCTAACTAATTATCAATAAGCTTGTAGCTTTTTCTATGAAAAGGGCTTATTCCATTTTGTTTAATTGCTTCACGATGCTGTTTGGTTGGATAGCCTTTGTTTTTTGTCCAAAAATATTCAGGAAATTCTTTGTCAAGTTCTTGCATCAGCTCATCGCGGTGTGTTTTGGCAAGTACAGAAGCGGCAGCTATCGACAAATATTTTGCATCACCTTTTATGATACATTGATGCGGAATTTTTTTGTATGTTTTAAACCTGTTTCCATCAATGATTAAATGTTCAGGTTCAATTTTTAGTTTTTCAATAGCATAATGCATTGCTAAAATAGAAGCATTTAAAATGTTAATTTCATCAATCATTTTATGGTCAACAATTCCAACGGCCCAAGCTAAAGCTTCTTTTTCAATTATAATCCTTAATTTATCTCTTTGTTTTTCTGATAATTGTTTCGAATCGTTTAAAATGTCATTTTTAAAATTTAGAGGCAAAATTACTGCTGCTGCAACAACTGGCCCTGCAAGACAACCTCTGCCGGCTTCATCGCAACCTGCTTCAATTGTATTTTCTTTGTACAATAACTTTAACTGATTAATTGCTTTATTATTTTGATTAGACAATGCCATAAATTTTATTAGGAATTAAAAATTGCTTAAATTTACAAATAACTTTAAAAACATTAATATTTTATTTTAGCAAATTGCTTCTTCTGACGATAATATATGCCTGAAGGTACACTGGTTTCTATTAATAGTTGAGATTAATCTGTTTTAAATAAAATTTCATCAAAAATATAAATAATCATGAATAAATTACTAATTATCTTCTTGTCTGCATTTGTTTTTTTGCCACTATCCGGAATTCTAAATGCACAGGCTCCAGCTTGGGTGAAATATGAAAAACGAGTAGCTATGTTTCCAACGAATAGTTATATTATGGGCTTTAGCTCTGAAATTAATTATTATGATTCAGATGTTAATGAACTAATTGATCGTTGTAAGGAAAATGCAAAAAATGAATTGACGGAATCTGTAAAGGTTTCTATAAAAAGCATTACGGTTAGCGGAATTAATAATGTGAATACTGGAATTGATCAGGAAACTTATGAATACGTGAAGCAATCAAGTGTTTCTTTTTCAAATTTGGATTTGTCTGGTTTAACTATCCAACATTACTACAATAAGAAGAAAAAAATAGCTTATGCAATTACTTATGCTAAACGTGTTGAAGTTATTAAGTTTTACAAACTGAAAATAAATAATGGAATAAAAGATCTGGAAGCTAAAAAGTTGTTTGCAGAAGATATGCTTAAAGCAGATATGCAACAAAAAGCATTGCAAAGCTATTTTAAATGTTTAACCATTTTTAGAGAAGTAGAAGAAGCACAATCAATATTAGTTGCTTTGGGTAAAAGTGATGAAGCTTCTTTGAGAAAAGATAGAACAATTGAATTGAAAGCTGCTGTTGATAAAGGAATTAACCAACTTAATAATACAGCAAAGAATTCTATTTCGGATGTTGCTTATTTTATTGCCAATGGGTTAAAAATGCAAACTGCAAAGTTAGAAGGAAAAGTGAAATTGAGTAGTTTTACCTATCAAGATACCAGAATGGGGAGTCCTTTATCAAAAAGGCTGAATATGGCTTTGGAGCAAAAATTGGTTTCAGAAACAAATTTGAATATTCACAATCAAAATTATGCTACACAGTATAAATCACAATCGTTAATTGATTACATTATTACCGGTACTTATTGGGATGATAATGATTATATAAAAATGATTGTGGTTTTAAGAGATTTTAAAACAGGAAAAGCACTTGCCAGTATTGAAACAAAACTGGCTAAATTATTCTGCGAAAAGAATAAAATTAATTATTTGCCTGAAAATTTTATTGTGGCAAATACTAAAAGAAAGAATTTTGCCGAAAATGAGGTAGTTGGTGGCGATTTGAATTTGGAAGTTTGGACAAATAAAGGGACAGATAATCTCCTGTTTTCAGAAAACGATACACTTCTCTTGTTTTTACGTGTGAATAAAGCATGTTATATACGTTTTATTTACCATCTTGCTGATGGTTCAAAAGTATTATTGTTAGATGATTATTTTATTGATGTAAGCAAAGTAAACAAAGTTTACCAGTTACCTGAAGAGTTTATTTGTGCTGAACCTTTTGGTGCTGAGGTATTGCAAGTAAATGCTCAGACTGAAAAATTTGAACGACTGAATACAAAAGAGCAGTATGGATACAATTTTATTACGGATGATTTAGATGAAGTAATAAGAAAGACCCGAGGTTTTAAAAAGCTAAAAGAAGGTGTGATGAAAGCAGAAAATAGTATTGTGATTACTACAATGTCTGGGTTTGATGGTTTTGGTGATTGGTAAGGGCTAATTGTGTAAAAGCCTGATAATCATACAAAAGTCTTGCTGCTGATATCTTGTTGAGACGCACGGCCGTGCGTCTTTACAATAAAGGACTACCTTTTAGATTTTGTTATTTTCACAGGTGACAGGGGCATGCCCATTAAGAGATTAATGACTAATAAACCATTGACCAATGCCTATTTTGAAGTCATAGGTTTATAGTACAAACATGCTATTAATTCAAGTTTGTGTAACTTTCAAAATACTTTTCCAAAGTTTATCAGCTGTTTTATCCCATGAAAAATTTTTACGTTGGCTTTTACCGTTTTCAATAAGTTGATTTCTTAAATTATGATCGCTTGCCATTTTTAACATAGCATTACTTATTGAATCTATTGAAAAGGGATTAACATATATTGCTGCATCTCCACCGACTTCAGGTAATGAAGTGGTTTCGGAAATAATAGATGGAACATCGCAATACATGGCTTCTAGTACAGGAATACCAAAG
>JAOZNO010000677.1 GCA_029933755.1 Bacteroidales bacterium
AAACTTCGCAAGTTCAAAAAACTTACTAAGTTAGTACTTAACTTGCAAAGTCTTTCAGACTTGGTAAGTTTCATGGAAAAGGATACTTATGGACAAATACTAATTAGTTGCTGTAAATTAATCGAGCTAGCCTTAAGTAAGAATTCTCTTCAAAAACGAAAAAAAATCAATAAAATTACTAAGCTGATAAATTAATAAATTAATAAGTTAATCATGCTAATTCAACTCATCAAGTACTTTTTTAATAATACTTACAACAATATCAATTTCTTTTTTTGTAATAATTAGGGGGGGAGCAATGCGGAAACGATTGTCCAGGAAAATAAACCAATCGGTAACCATACCTTTTTTCATAGCTAATTTAATAAAGTTTTGAACCATTTCAGCACTCTCCAGTTCAACAGAATAAAATAGTCCCGTCCCTCTTATTGATTTTATCTTCTTGTGTTTTAATACAGATAATAAATATTCTCCTTTTTTATTAACACTTTCAATGATCTTTTCCTTGAGTAGTACTTTTAAATTCGCTAATGCTGCTGCTGCTGATACAGGATGCCCGCCAAAAGTTGTAATATGGCCTAAAACAGGGTTGTTGGTAAATGAATCCATTATTTTTTTATCAGAAACAAATGCACCAATAGGCATACCACCACCCATTGCTTTTGCAATTGTTAATATGTCTGGAACAATTCCATATTTCATAAAAGCAAAAAGTTCTCCTGTTCGGCCAAAACCAGTTTGTATTTCATCAAAAATTAGTAATGTGCCGGTTTCGTCACATCTTTTTCGTAAGTCTATAAGAAAATGACCTTTTGGTAATACAACACCACCCTCACCTTGAATTGGCTCTACTACAACACAGGCTGTTTTAGATGTAATCTGCTCTAAATCGGATGTTTTATTAAATTCTAAATAGCGAATGTCTGGTAATAAAGGCCTGAATGCCTGTGTAAAATAAGTGTCGTTCATTAAACTGAGTGCACCGTGCGTGCTTCCGTGATAAGCATTTTTAAAAGAAACAATTTCGGTTCTGCCTGTGTATCGTTTTGCAAGTTTCATCGCTCCTTCAATTGCTTCGCTACCAGAGTTAACAAAATAGGTGCAGTTTAGCTTTTCAGGAAGCTGGTCAGTAAGTAATTTTGAAAAATCAACTTGTGGTGATTGAACATACTCCCCATAAACCATTAGGTGCATGTATTTTTCAGCCTGTTCTTGTACAGCTTTTACTACTTCAGGGTGTAAATGTCCTAAATTGCTTACTGAAACTCCTGATATTAAATCAATATACTTTTTTCCATTTGTATCGTATAAGTATATCCCTTTTGCTTTTTCAATTTCTAATGCTAAAGGTGCATCTGAGGTTTGTCCAATATGTTGTAAGAAGAGTTGTCGGTGTGAAATCATTAATTAAATGGTTAAATGGTTTAACTGTTATATGGATACACACTAATAAAGGTGCCCCAAATTATTAAATTACATTCTACTGCTTTTTATAGTATTCCTTTTCAATAACATCTGAGCGGCTGATGCTTTGCCTTAGCCAATTCAATAATATTTCTTCTTTTTTACGCTCCGTCAGATTCCACTTTATGTCAGATTGGTTTAGCATTAATCTTAAATAATGTAGTATTATTGATGCTGAAACTGAAATATTAAAACTTTCTGTAAATCCAAACATTGGGATTTTTAAGAATTCATCAGCATGTTCTAAAGCCAGTTTTGATAAGCCTGGTTGTTCAGAACCAAACATTAAGGCTGTTTTTCCTTTTTTAAGGTCAAAATTATTTAAATCAATATCATTTGTATGTGGTGTAGTTGCTATTATTCGGTAGCCTTCTTTTTTTAACGAATTAATACAAGCCAGTGTGTTATTTTTTTCTGTATTATATTTTTGCAAATTAAGCCATTTTGATGCTCCTAAAGCAACATCCGGGTTAATCGTATATTCATTCTGGTTTTCAATAATATGCACATTCTGAATTCCAAAACAGTCGCAGGTTCTTAGTACTGCACTAGCATTATGTGGTTGATAAATGTCTTCCAGTACCACGGTTAAATATTCAGTTCGGTCTGCAATAATTTCATTCATCCGCTGCCATCTTTCATCTGTGACAAGTTCAGAAAGATAGTCTATTAATTTTTTAGGCATTAATTAGATTAAATATGGTTTAGTACGACAATATACATCCTTGCTGTATCATTTACAAAAGATACTGAAAAAAAAGCGCAAAAAAAAAGCTGTCTTGCATGCAAGACAGCTTTTGAACAAAAAAGTGTTAGCTCTATTGTACATTAGTTGATAGTTCACTACCAGCTTTAAACTTAACTACATTTTTAGCAGCAATTTTAATTTCTTTACCTGTTTGTGGGTTTCTTCCAGTTCTAGCATTTCTTTTTGAAATAGAGAAAGAACCAAATCCTACTAATGCAACACGGTCACCTTGCTTTAAAGCACCTGAAGTAGAAGTAATAAATGCATCTAATGCTCTTTTTGCATCAGCTTTAGTTAAACTGGCTTCGCTTGCCATTGCGTCAATTAATTGAGCTTTGTTCATAGTAAATAATTTTAAAGTTAATGAAATGTTTTAATTCTTTATTATGTATGCAAATATAGGGTATTTAGGGACTTTTGCAAATATTAACGAGAATATTTAGATAAAATCAAGGAAAAAAACAATTGTTTTTGCTTAAAAGAACTGTCTCTTGTAATGCTAAACCAGCAAGGCTTTGGAGTGTATAGGTTAAATTAATAGTTCATGTAAATCTTGTAAGTGCCATAGGATTAGTGTGTAGGTGCATTATTATAAATGTAATAATTTTATGGAAAGCCTGCAATGCCCTGTCAATACTTATTAACAGAGCATGTTAATAAAATAATTTGAAATTTTATGAAAAATATTTGAAAAGGGTGATTAAATGCTGAGGTTTTTCACTCTTATAGCTAAAAAGACCAGTTTTAGAGTGATTTATTTAGAGAATATACAAAAAAAACAGGGCTATTAGCCCTGTTTTTTACCTTTATAATATATGTTGGCTCTGGTTTAAATATTCTGGGATGCCGATAATTGTCTTCTATGTTCTAATTTACAGG
>JAOZNO010000046.1 GCA_029933755.1 Bacteroidales bacterium
AAACATTCAACAGATATATATCAAGGTCTTCAATATAAACTTCAATGCTATCAGGCAGTTCCAGTATTGAGCGCGAAAAAACCATTATCTGATTTTTCGAGCTGAGCTCTTTTCCGTATTCCTTATCATTTATATAGTATCTGGCTATTATATCATAGTTCTTATAAACAGGGTAGTTTTTCTTTGAAAGCTTAATAAGTAATTCATCCTCTATGATATTAAACTCTTCACGACCCAAGTATTCATCAAGTCGGTTTACTGCACTTTTTGTTGCCAAACTACGCGTACTTAATCTATTTTGCTCGTTCGAAACTAATGCATTTTTAACAAAAACAGTTAAAGCTCCAATTGATTCTTCCAATCTTTCAGGAAATTTTAAGGTAAATCTCCCCCGGGTATCGCTAATTACCAAAGCCATTGCATTTTTTTGTGTAAATCTCAATTTATCACTTGCTTTAATAGCATCACCCTGTACTAATTCTTTTCCAGAGGTTTCATTATAGATTTCACCTTTTATTTTAATGATATAATAATTTTCTGTTTGAGCACTTAAAACAGAAAAAATGCTTAATAATATAACTGTTAATATTTTCATTGGGATAAATTTTATTAATTTGACTAAACTCTATTCTTTCAGCTTTTTCAGAATAATAAGTTGTAAAATAGGTAAACGGTAAGAATTTAATAAAATTTTAGGATTTAGCTAGTTTTTTATCAATTAAGCTTATTAGAAGAGGTTTTATTGTTTTTATTGACTCTTCATCTTTTGACAAGTAATTTGTAGCTCCTTTAGCTAAAAGTTCTTTACGAACACGATCGCTTTCCTGACCTGAAACAATAACTACATCAGTATTAGGATTAAACTCTTTAATAACATCCAGTAATTTTGTTCCTGTATCAGCCTTAAGTTCATCATCCATTAGATAATAATCTAACATTACAATATCAGGTTTCTGGCTTAACTCAAAACTAGCCTCTTTGGTACTATAAAATGTTTGATAACTTATTCTTACGTTTTTATCACTTATTTCTGAATTAACAGATTCCAGTAGATTTACCAGGATTTCAATGAAAACAAAATCATCTTCAATAATAAAAACTTTTATTTCTTTTAATTCAGGCATTTTAGTTTGTTTACAGAATTGTTATTCTAATAAAATTACACCAAAAACTACACCAAAGGGAACTAAGGAATTAGTAATTTTCTAGTTAGAGTGTGTCCATAAAGTCAGCGTTTATGTGTTTTTATGTGTTTTACTATTTTGAAGTGTGAACAGTCTTCAGTTCTCAGTAAGCAGACTTTGCAGAGCTACTGCATACTGTGGACTGTTTACTGCCAACTTCTACCAATCTTAAAATAAGTTCAACATACCAAAAAAACTAAAAAGTGAGACGAACTCTAGTTATAACTACTTTCTGGCTTTTTTAATAAAATTACTATTTACTTTTTTGGGATTATTTATAATTTCATAGAAATCGTCAAAGTATTTTTTTGTATTCTTTTTTGTATTTTCACTTATTAACTTATTGTTTTCAAACAATTGATATATTTGTTTCTGATTATCGTTAAACTTCTTTATTACAGGACTGTACTCATCAACTGTTCGTGCATAACCTCTATAAACACGTTCTTTAACACTGCTTGTTCCTATTTGAGGTGCTGGTTCAGCATAAGGTGCATTAACAAATCCGCACCAATCAAAATCATACGGAACAGCAACTGGTGTTATATTATTATTAACAAACAGTAATTTTATATTATGCAAACCTGTAACAGCCCAATCTGTATTACCAATAAAATACTGAAATACTGCTAATTGCACCATTTCCTCCTTATTAACTTTTTTTTGGCTAAAGTTTGTAAGTTTAATTATTTTTCCGTTGTTTCGTTGTGCCATTTGTTTGGTTTCTTCTATAAAAAAACCATTAAAACTAAATAGCTTTTCATTTTTTAAACTATCGATTAAATTTATTTGTACCAGCCTAACTTTGTAACTATTTTTAGTAAATAAGTTATACATTTTATATGCCAAGTACTCCTTCATTACCATCTCTTGCAACCGTTCTCGGTTTATAAAACAAGGTACTACCAGTTTTATCCTTGATTGACCTGAAAAAACATTTTCAGACCATCTTACTTTTTTAGGAATCTTCAGTTTTAATGGTGGGAAATTACAGTTCTGCGCACTTCGCCTATAATGCCCCCTTGTTTTTACTTTAATTTTCAATTTTACCGAATCCCCATTTGCATCCTTGTACTTTACTTTTGCCCAATGGTATATCCGATCATCACCAATATCATTTAAAACGTCTTTTTTATTCAACTTTAAATCAAAGTACAGTATTTCTTCAGAATCAAACAATGTACTATTCTCATAATCAGGAATGCTATCTTGTTTTAATTTTGTTTTTTTATTTTTTTGTGCAGCTACCGAAATTTGAAATAACAATACCAATAACAAAATAATTAACTTTATATCCCCCATTTTTGTTTTTTATTTCAATGTAAATTACAACATTTTTAACAAAAAATCAAGCAAAGGAACTATAAACAAATATCTACTACTTTTATCGTTATTGTTTTGCCCTTTTACTGCTTCAAAAAAAGCTCTTAAATAGTTCACTATTTTCGACTTACTTTTAATTTGTAAAAGAACAAATAATTTAGATAAAAGGAGCATTTATTCATTTACAGCTCCAAAGTTCTAAAAATTGATAATTCCAAATAGTTTTAAGCTGAAAACCAATAAAACAGTTATTAATATCCAACGTACAAAACCTGCACCCCATTTTATTGCCATGCTAGCTGCTAAAAGACCTCCAACCAAATTTCCCAAACCTGTTATAAAGCCAATCAAAAATTCAACCTGATCATGCAACACAAAAATCAAAAACACAAAAGGTGTATAAATTAAAACAACAAATATCTTAATTGCCATAGCTTTTACTAAATCATATCCTGAAACCCAAACTAAAGCAGCAATCATAAATATACCAAATCCTATATGTAAAAATCCGCCATATATACCCAATACAAAATAAATGAGCAAGTGCCCAATGGTTACTTTACGAGTACTTAATACCTTTTTCCCTTCAATCCAACGGTCAGGCTTATAAAAAAGAAAAAATAACATGACTAACAAAACCCCTCCAATTAATTTCTCAAAAGCACCTATATCTATATTTACAGCAATTTCAGCACCAAGAATAGCGCCTAAGGTCACAGGTATAGATATATATATTCCTTTAACAATATCCAATTCTCCCTTTTTATAAAAGTTATATGAGATAGGTATAACCTGCATTATAACACCTAAGCGAACCGTTCCACTAGCCACATTCATTGGGATTCCAAGAATTGCAAAAAGGAAATAATTTATTGCGGTTCCACTTCCTGCAAAAGTATTTATGAAGCCTGCAAAAAAACCAGCAAAAAAAATAAGACTAATAATCTGCCAGGAATATATGTCGAATTGTACAATATAGTCTGATAACATTTGTCAAAGATAAAAGACAAAAGGAAAAAGACAAAAGGATTACAGGAAAAGAGAGAAATCAACTAAAAATCAACACTTTGATTAATTGTAAATTTGTCCTTTTACCTCAGAGTAAAAAATTATAGATTATTAATTTTTCTATTAATAAGGTTTATCTATTTTTATACTGTAAAATTTAATCGTAAATGAACAAACTTAATATATATAAAGCCTCTGCAGGATCAGGTAAAACGCATACTTTGACTGAAGAATTCTTGAAATTAGCTATTCTTCATCCAGAAAATTACAGAAGAATTTTGGCAGTTACTTTTACAAATAAGGCTGCCGAAGAAATGAAACAGAGAATACTAACCGCTTTAAATGAGTTAATATCTGAGAAAAATAAAGCTGGCTTTTATCATGTTTTCAGAACAGCATTCCCAAAGCTTAGTGAAATTGATTTGATAAAAAAAGCAAGCATTGTTCGTGACAACATTTTACATAATTACAGTTTCTTTTCGATTAACACAATTGATAGTTTTGTACAGAAAGTAATACGAGCCTTTACTTTTGAAATTGGAGTTCAAAGTGGTTACCGAATTGAAATGGATACCGAAAAAGTAATTAATGAACTTACGGAATTATTGTCAAGAGCTATTGATTCAAATAAGAATCTAAAAGACTGGTTAATTCGTTTTGCACATTATAAAATTGATTTAGGAAAAAATTGGGATTTTCGTGCAGAAATAAAAGAATTGGCAAAAGAGATTTTTAAAGAACAGTTTCAAGCCTTAGAAACCAACAAGCAAGACGGAGATTCTGAAGATTTTGTAAAAATAATAGATTATTACAAAGAACTTTTGAAGCTTAAAAACAGTTTTGAATCTGATATGCAAAATTTCAGTCTACAAGCCAAAATCATTTTAGAAAAATCTGATTCAGTTAATGCTAATTTGGGTAGAAATTTTACAACTATAAAAAATTATTTACTTAAAACAATAAAGGAAAAAACAGATGATAAATATGAAGCAGGACAGACCGTACTAAATGCTGAAGACAATGAGGATATTTGGTATGCAAAAAGTGCAAAGAATGATGTAAAAGAGAAAGTTCTTGAACTTTATCCTCAATTAAACAATATTCTAAAACAAGTTTTAAAAAAACTGGAAACTGATTTTCCCGAATACCTATCTGCGAACAACATACTATCTAATTTTCATGCTTTTGGGATTTTAACAAATCTTGCAGACTTACTTCCTGAATATCGACAGTCAAATAATTTATTACTGATTAGCGATACTACAAATATTTTAAAAGAACTAATTGCAGGCAATGATGCTCCTTTTATTTATGAAAAAATTGGTAATCGCTTTAAGCATTTATTGATAGATGAATTCCAGGATACTTCTGGTTTTCAATGGGAAAATTTTAAACCCTTAATTCAAAATTCTTTAGCTGAAAATAATGCAAATTTAATTGTTGGCGATATAAAACAATCAATTTACCGATGGCGGGGAGGTGACTGGAGCTTATTACTAAATGGTGTTGAGAAAGACATTGGTAATGAATACATTAACAAAAAAACCCTTAAAACGAATTGGCGTAGCAGAAAAAACATCATTGATTTCAACAACTACATTTTCCATAATGCTGCCGAAATGAGTCAAAATATTTTTAATAGTAAATTAGAATCACTTTCGCAGGATGAGCTTGACGATTTTGGTAATGATATAAAAGCAATTATTACGAGTTCATATGAAGATACATTTCAACATACACCAAAAAATAAAAACATTTTAGGTGGAAGAGTATCGGTGAAATTTTTCAAGTATGAAGGAAGGTCAAAAAATGAATATCGAGAAAAAGTAATTGAAGAAATACCAAAAACTATTGAAAATTTATTACTGAATAAAAATTATAAAGCAGGTGATATTGCAATTCTGGTTAGAACAAACCGTCAAGGCAAAGATATCGCTGAAACATTATTAAACTATATGAGCACAGAAGAGGCACAGAGAAAATACCCAATAATTTCTTCTGAATCTTTGTTTTTAATCAACTCCTTTGCTCTTAGAATAATAATAAATGCTTTATATTACATTCATAATCAAAAAGATAATTTACATTTAATGGCCTTAGTTGCCGAATTACGTAAAAGCAATAATCAAAAAAACAAGATTCATCATAGTGATTTTAATGAAAATAAAATAAAAGAAGAAACTACGATTATTCCATTAAAATTCTTTGAAGAATTGGATTTATTAAAAAAACAAAATATATATGAAATTTGTGAAAACCTGATTGATATTTTTTCTTTAAAAGAACTTACTGAACAGATTCCTTATATTCAAACTTTTCAGGAGTTAGTTAAGGAGTTTAGTAATAATGAAATGGCTGATCTTGAACATTTATTAAGCTGGTGGGACGAAAAAGGTAAAACAAGCTCTGTATTACTTTCTGATCAAGAAGATTCATTAAAAATTATGACAATTCATAAATCTAAAGGCCTGGCATTCAATGTAGTAATTATACCATTTTTAGACTGGGGGCTTGAAAAAAGTGCGCTTACAAAATCTATTATCTGGGCAAAACCAAAAATTACACCATTTAACAAATTTGAAGTTATTCCGCTTGTTTATAGAAAAAGCCTCAGCAAAAGCTCTTTTAAAAAGGAATATTACGAAGAAACTTTGTTTACCTATATGGATGCAATGAATATGATGTACGTTGCTTTTACACGTCCAAAGCAGGAACTAATCATTTATGCTCCGGATGAAACAAAACAAAAAGAAATTAAAACTGTATCTGGCCTTTTGCAAAAATTAGTCACTGACAAAACTTTTATAACTGATAATAAAAACTATATCCCAATTCCTGATTATTTTGATATTCCATCAAATACATTTGAATTACAAAGTTCTGATAAAAACGAAACAGACCTTAAAGTAGAAAATCAAAAATCAGAAAATGACCAAATATTTGAATTAAAAGAATATCCTGTAACAAATTGGAACAAGAAATTAAATATCTTACATCATGCAAAAGACTTTTTTATTGAAAGCATAAAATATATTGAAGAAAAGGTAAATTACGGAAAACTAATGCATGAAATTTTTTCAACAATAAAAACCAAAGAAGACATTGATGCAGCGGTAAGTAATCAATATTTTGATGGTAAGTTAAGTACTAAAGAACAAGATCTATTAAAAATTAAAATTAAGTCTATTGTTGAAAATAAAAAAGTATCAGATTGGTTCTCGAACAAATGGATTATTAGAAACGAAGATGCGATTTTAAATACTAAGGGGGAAAGAAGAATTCCTGACCGGGTTTTATTTAGCAAAACACAAACCGTGGTAATTGATTTCAAATTTGGCGAACAGCATAAAGAACATACTGCTCAGGTAAAAGAATATATTGACTTATTGAAAGAGATGAAGTATCCGGACGTTAAAGGCTATTTGTTTTATGCTGAAAAAGAAATTGTTGAAGAAGTAATTATGTAGAGACACACGGCCGTGTGTCTCTACATAATTACTTGATTATTCCTATTATAATAATGAAAGAACAACCATTTAAACGAATGAGAAGTACATTATTAAAGATTATTCTATTGCTTAGCATTGCAGCCTTGCTATTAAACTGCAACAGCAATTCAGACAATAAAAAAACGGCAAAGACAATTAAAAATCCCAATACCCAATTGGCTAGTAATTATGATTCTATTCAAACACCAAAAATTGACCAGTGGTTTAAAAACCTGTACACTACAAGTCGGTTTACAGGTAATGTTTTGGTAGCTAAAGACGGTGTAATTCTTTACAAAAACTCTTACGGTTATGCCAATTATGCAAGCAAAGACACTTTAACAATCGAACACAAATTTCAAATTGGTTCCGTATCAAAGCAATTTACTTCAATGGCCATAATGATTTTAAAAGAAAAAGGCCTTCTAAACTATCAAGATAATGTTAAGAAATTCATTGCTGATTTTCCTTACGATAATATTACAATATATCAATTATTAACACATCGTTCAGGTCTTTCAAATTATAATTATTTTAGCGATGAATATACCGATAAAGAAACCACTATTTACAATAAAGATGTAGTTCGGATGATTATTGATAGTGTTCCCCTACCCTACTACCAGCCGAATTATCGGTTTAACTACTGCAATACTAATTACGTTTTATTAGCGGAAATTGCTGAAAGAGTTAGCGGTATGCCATTTGAAAAATTTGTAAAAAAAGAAATTTTTGAGAAAGCTGGAATGCAAAATTCACAAGTATTTATTAAAGGTAAACAAGAACGTATTTACAAAGCAGCAACAGGCTATCATTTTAAATGGTTAGTAGCTCAGCACAGCTATCAGGATGGTGTTACCGGCGATAAAGGTATTTATACAACAGTAGAAGATTTATTCAGGTGGGATAAAGCTCTTTATGCGAATATAATTGTTAATAAATCAACTTTAGATGAAGCATTTTCTCCTGCTCAGCCCGAAAAAAAGGGAAATTCAAACTATGGCTTTGGCTGGAGATTAAAAACATGTATTGATGGAAGTAGACTAATATTCCATGGTGGTTGGTGGAGAGGATTTAACGCTTTATTTGTTAGAGATCTTAAAAATAAAGTAACAATAATCATATTGAGTAATATTCGAACAAAAAGTATTTCTAGTTCATTTAAGGAACTTCTCGGCATTTTTGACCCAACCAGACAACAAGAACAAATTGACTTAGAGGAAAAACTTGCTGCTTTAAAAAAAGAAACACCTGATTCCATAACAGAACCAGGTGTAAATAAGTTAAATTAGTGTTTGTCTATAAAGTCAGAGTTTTATGATTTTTACTATTTTGAAACGAGAACAGTATTCAGTTCTCAGTAAGCATACTTTTGAGCTACTGCATACTGTAACTGTCTACTACCAACTTCTACAAATCTTTAAATAAATTCCAAGTAAAAAAAAAAATAAAAATAAGAGATTATAGACACACAAACAGAGTTTAATCTAATACAAGAAATTCAAACCAATATATATACCACTTGTACCATCTTCTATCTGAGCAGCCATACCGTAATCAACTGCAATAATAAAATTATCATTTAATGCAAAATGAACACCCGCACCATAACTTATATGCCATGCTTCTGGTGCATTATTAAACCACAATTCCCTTTCAGCCGTAGGAACACCACTTAAATCCTGTTTATAAGGATCTACAACACGTCCCATATCTGTAAATGCACTTAAAGCAATATAAAAGTTTTGATTAAATACCGAAGTTTGTAAAACTTTCCATCTAAACTCAAAGTTTCCAAAAGCCATACCATCACCAACAATCCTGTTTCTTAATATTCCCCGCATAGTTTTTGCTCCACCAAGTCCATCACGAATATCATAAGAATCATATAGGTAGGGTAATAAATAAAAAGGGATATTACCACCTGTTTTTGTTTGATAACTTAAACGATAGGCAAAAGTCATTTTTTTAGGAAATATTGAGAAATACTGACGATGAATCAGAATTAATGCAGTACCTGTTTTTTCATAATCACCCATAAATGAAGGTGCTACTAAAAAAAGAGCCTCTGTCCACATTCCGCTATTCGGATTTGGTTCATTATCTCTTGTATCAAATACAACACCTGTTTTCAAAAGTGTCACATTTCCACCATCTTTTTCAGTTTGAGAAATTACTCCCCAGTCAACATAATTATCATACAGTCCAGGCACGTCAGGTAGCAAGTCAGCCTCATCTTTCCCTTCATTTAATTGATCAATATCAACTGTTGCAATTTCACTACCCATATAAGTAAGCCCACCAATCCAACGTAACTTTTTGCCTATAATATTCCCTTGAAAATCAGCTTTTAAACGAACTACATTCCGCTCGTATCTGTAAAATGCCCTTGAAATATAATCAGCATCTTGCTCATCTTCGTATTTTGCATCATAATGAGCATTATATCCATTAAAACCATAAAAGTTCAAAGCCTTCTCAGTTCGGTACGAAGCCTCCAAAGTTGTTCTAATATTAGGAATCAAACGTTCACTATCATATTTTAAAATATTCGCACCATTACCTTTTGTTGTACGCGACCATTCAAGATATAGAGAATGATCATAAGCAGGATAACGACTTCCATCACCATAGTGATATATATTTGCCAACAATCCATACTTAAAACCAACATCAGAATCATAGGCAACTACAGGTACACCTCCAAAACTAAAGCCCTTCTTTACTTTTTTAACAGTTTCGGTTGTATCTTCCTGTGCAAAAAGCATTGTAGAAGACAAAATTAGCAAGCTTAATAGAATAGTAATTTTTTTCATATTATAATTTTTAGATTAGCATAGTTTTACAAATCTAATAAAATATTGAAATAATTACATACTTAGCCAAAAAAAATATAAATTTGAATTTCTATTTTAAGCTATAAATTAATTAAACCTAAAAAAATGAAAAAAGTTTTAAAGGCAATTTTATATCTAATTCTTGTAATAGTACTGTTTTTTGCAGGATTAATAATTACTGCAATTATAACTGATTATAAGCCTTCTGAAACGGTTGAAGTGTTTAAATCTGAAAATTCGAATATGGTTTCTGACACACTGAAATTTAATATTGTTAACTGGAATATTGGTTATTGTGGATTAGATGCATCAATGGATTTCTTTTATGATGGTGGCACTCATGTAAGACCTCCGGAAGAAAATGTAAAAAAGAATCTAACTGCAGTAATCAATTATCTTAAAAATCAAGAGAATATTGATTTCTTCTTATTACAGGAAGTTGATAAAAAGTCAAAAAGAAGCTACAGGATAAACCAATTCGATACTTTACAAAACACTTTTCCTGCTTACCATTCGTTTTTCGGTAAAAATTACGATGTATTCTTTGTTCCAACACCACCTACAGAACCTTACGGTAAAGTTGTGTCTGGATTAATGACCTTGAGTAAATATGCTCCGTCTGAAGTTATCAGACATCAATTTCCTGGAAATTACGATTTCCCAACTGGGCTTTTTATGCTTGACAGATGTTTTTTAGTTAGCAGAATCCCTGTTTCAAATGGCAAACAACTATTAATGATTAATACACATAATTCTGCTTATGATGATGGCAACCTGCGATCAGGACAAATGAAATATCTAAAGCAATTCCTTTCAGATGAATATGCAAAAGGCAATTATAT
Source organism: Bacteroidales bacterium (assembly GCA_029933755.1). Taxonomy (GTDB): domain Bacteria; phylum Bacteroidota; class Bacteroidia; order Bacteroidales; family NBLH01; genus NBLH01. The sequence continues at coordinate 10,683 of JAOZNO010000046.1, forward strand.
TGTTATTGCAGGTGACTGGAACCAGTGTCCTCCCGGATTAAAAACAGAAATTCCCGGATTCAAGTTTGATAATGAAGACTATATGCCTATAGATGAAAACTTTATGCCGGCAGATTGGAAATGGGTTTATCAAAATAATATCCCAACAAACCGTAGGGTAATAGCCCCTTACGACAAAGCAACAACATTAACTACAGTTATCGATGCATTTTTAATATCACCTAATATTGAAAACACAGCAATAGAAAATATTAATCTTGAGTTTGAACATTCAGATCACCAGCCTATTAAAGCAAGTTTTAAATTAAAGTAAACTCTTAAAATAAGCTAAAATGAAAACTATTGGACTATTGGGTGGTATGACATGGCATTCCACCCATGAATATTATCGACTTTTTAATGAATTGGTAAATAAAAGACTAGGGAAAGAACATGCTGCAAAAGTATTAATTTACAGTTTTAATTTTCAGGAATTAAGAAACTGGCAATTGGAAGACACCACTTTTCTAGCTGAGCAATTAGCATTACAAGCAAAAAAACTAGAAACAGCAGGAGCCGATATTATATTAATTGGAGCTAATACCATGCATGAATATTATCAACAAGTTCAAAATGCACTATCAATTCAGGTTTTACATATTGGTGATGCTGTTGGCCGAACAATTAAACAGAAAAAACTAAAAAAAGTAGCATTATTGGGAACAAAATACACCATGCAGGGTGATTTCTATAAAAATAAGCTAGCTGAATATGATATTGAAACTATTACACCTTCAAATGAAGAACAAAAAATAATAAATGACATAATTTATAATGAATTAGTAAAAGGTCAAATTATTGAAAAATCCAAACAAGCTTACCTGAAAATTATAAATAAAATGAAAGAAAGCTATGATATTGAAGGAGTAATATTAGGTTGTACGGAAATCCCTTTATTAATAAAACCGGAAGACACAGAATTAAAAACCTTTAACACCACTGAAATTCATGCACTTAGTGCTGTGAATTTTGCTCTTGACAATAAATAATTAGAAATTTTAATTAAACTATTTTAAAGATTAATAAAAAGTTTTATATTTGCACCCGCAAAATGATAAGGATGTCATTTTTGCTAAAACAACAAATGGCGAGCTAACTCAGCTGGTTAGAGCGTCCCGATT
>JAOZNO010000678.1 GCA_029933755.1 Bacteroidales bacterium
ACCTCCGGATGAGGTACAATATCTATGATTCGTTTCAAAATATCATGTACACCTAATCCAGTTTTACCACTTGCTTCAATAATATCTTCATACTCACAACCAATTAAGTCTACAATCTGGTCTTTAACTTCCTCAGGCATAGCCGAGTCCATGTCCATTTTATTTAAAACCGGAATAATTTCCAAATCGTTTTCAATGGCAAGGTAAAGGTTTGATATGGTTTGTGCCTGAATGCCTTGCGTAGCATCAACTATTAGTAATGCACCTTCACAAGCTGCAATTGAACGTGAAACTTCATACGAAAAATCAACATGACCCGGTGTGTCAATCAGGTTTAGAACATAATCCTCACCTTCATGTTTGTGTTTCATTTGAATGGCATGACTTTTTATGGTGATACCACGCTCACGCTCTAAATCCATATCATCTAAAACCTGTGCTTGTAAGTCCCTGGCAGAAATAGTTTTGGTTTCTTCTAATAAACGGTCAGCTAAAGTACTTTTCCCGTGATCAATATGTGCAATAATGCAAAAATTTCGTATATTCTTCATTCAATTCTATATTTTGCCGCAAAGATAAGGTTTTTTCAACTATTAAAACAATATGGCTTCTATAGTTCAAAATCGTAAATCGTAATTAGGATAGATTATTACTACATTTGTCGATTCAAAAAAACACAGAATAAAAGCTAATTACAGGAAATTATGTGGTCGAGATTTGCAAAATTAATTTTACATAACCGGATTATTATTCTATCAATTATTGCAATAATTACGGCATTTATGATATACCAGGCAAAAGACCTGAAACTGGATTACAACTATGCTTCACTTTTGCCAAAAACTAACAAGTATTATATTGAGTTTGAGGAATTTAAAGAAAAATTTGGTGCCGATGCAAACATGACGATTATTGGTGTTAAAGACGAACATTTTTTTGAATTAAATAAATTTAACGATTGGATTAATTTACAGGACTCAATAAAAACTATTCGTGGTGTTAAAAGTGTACTTTCACTTGCTAATGCAGTGGATATTGTTAAAAATGCTGACGAAAAGAAGTTTAATATCAATGAAATTTTTGGTGCAAAAATAAAGACTCAACAAGAACTTGACAGCCTAAGCAAAATATTTAAAAGCAGACCATTTTATAAGGGCCTAATTTACAATGATTCTACACATGTTGTTCTTATGGTAGTAACAATGGAAGAAACACTTGTAAACAGTAAATATCGTGAAAAGCCCATGGAAAAGATGGAAGAATTAGCGACTTCTTTTGGTGAAACCTACCATCTTGATATGCATTTTTCCGGTCTGCCTTTTACCAGGAACAAAATATCATTATTAATACGTAGTGAATTGTTTATGTTTATTTTTCTGGCAATGTTTGTTACGTCTGTCATATTATACATGTTCTTCCGTTCTTTTAAGGTTGTTTTCTTTTCAATGTTAATAGTAGGTATTGGTGTTTCATGGGTTATAGGCACAATGGGTATTTTCGATTATAAAATCACCATTCTTACCGGTATGATTCCTCCACTTATTATTGTAATCGGAATTCCAAACAGCGTTTACCTATTAAACAAATATCATAATGAATATAAGCAACATGGTAATAAAATAAAAGCATTATACACCATTATAATGAAAGTTGGGAATGCAACATTTCTAACAAACCTTACTACTGCACTTGGTTTTGCAACCTTCATCGTTACACAAAATAAAATATTAGTTGAGTTTGGTGTAATTGCATCTTTAAATATCCTGGGTGTTTTTATACTCTCCATTACACTTATCCCTATATTTTTCAGCTACTTATCACCTCCTAAAGATCGCCATATAAAACATCTGGATTATAAATATGTACACTTTTTTATTGATAAGTTGGTGCATGTTGTAAATAATCACAGAAAACTTATTTACGGAGTTGTCGGTCTTATTGTTTTTTTAGGCATTTATGGTACTACATTAATTAAAACTGAAGGCTATATTATTGATGACATCCCTCATGACAATCCAGTTTATGTAGATTTAAAATTTCTGGAAAACAACATTGGCGGTGTTATGCCCTTAGAAATAACCATTGATACAAAAAAGAAAAAGGGGGTTTATCAGTATAAAAACCTAAAAAAAATGGATAAGCTAATTAATGAGCTTAAAAAATATCCTGATCTTTCAAAACCAACGTCTATTATTGATGCATTAAAATTTACAAGGCAAGCATACTATAATGGCCAGTTGAAAAGCTATAAGCTACCTTCAAAAAATGAGTTGGCATTTATACTACCCTATCTTCCTAAAAAGGGCGAGAATAAAAATTTTAATGCCATGAATGCATTTGTAGATAGTATAGGACAAATTGCCAGAATCAGCTACAGGTTAAATGATATAGGTACGATTAAAACAAAAGCATTAACAGATAGTATTCATTCAGATATTGAAAAAATTTTTCCGCCTGAAAAGTATAATACCAGTGCAACCGGCTCAAGTATTATTTTTGGGCTTGGCACAAGTTTTCTGGTAAAAAACTTAATGCAAAGTCTTACGCTAGCAATTGTTTTAATTGCCTTTTTTATGGCAACGATGTTTACATCATTGCGGATGATTATTATTTCGCTTATACCAAACTTTATTCCTTTACTTTTTACGGCTGCAATAATGGGGTATTTTGGCATTCCTATAAAACCATCAACCGTATTGGTTTTCAGCATTGCATTTGGCATTTCGGTTGATAATGCAATACATTTTTTAGCAAAATACAGACAGGAGCTTGTTGTAACTAAAGGCAATATTCATGACGCTGCGATACTTGCCCTAAGAGAAACTGGAGTTAGTATTATTTATACAGCAAGCATTCTCTTCTTTGGCTTTGGAATCTTCATGGTTTCTGAATTTGGTGGAACAAAGGCGCTAGGCATGTTAGTTTCAATAACTTTATTTATCGCCATGTTATCGAACTTAATACTTTTACCAACTTTACTATTAAGTTTAAAACATACTGTTCGTATAAAAAAAACTAATAAAACCCTTTATTCCTGAATAATAAACTTTAACGATTTATAATCAATGTACTCATTAAAAGAACTCCA
>JAOZNO010000679.1 GCA_029933755.1 Bacteroidales bacterium
TTATGAACCAAATACTGTTCCTGTAGTAGATATGCAAGATTACTGGGGTAATAATTCTGCCGTAGCCAATACAGAAGGTAATGTATTTGATGCATCATATATTAAATTCAGAGAACTTAGATTATCTTACCAATTACCAAAAAAATGGTTGGGTAAATATATTCAAGGAGCAACTCTTGCTGTTGAAGGTAGAAATTTATTAATTCTAAAAGACCATGTACCGCATATTGACCCTGAGCTAAACTTTTTTGGCCCAGCAGCTGCAGGTGGAGGTGTTGAATTTAATAGCTTGCCCACAAGCAGAAGTGTTGGTTTTAATATTAAATTAAGTTTCTAATTAAAAGATATAGAAAATGAAAATGAAAAATATTATAGTCGTTTTAGTGTTGGGCGTATTGTTTTCCTCTTGTGAAAAGTGGTTAGATATCAATACGAGTCCTAATACAGCTAGTGCAGAAAGTGTTGATCCTGATTATATCTTTGGTTATGCCACTGCTGCTTTCTCAGGAAATCGTTCTGGAGGTGATGGGCATATGCCTATTGGATTTATGAATCAAACAATTTCTACTGGAGGAAATTTTGGATGGGGATATGGCGAAGATCGATATCAAATAAGCCCATATTCAGAAGGTAACTCATGGAGGACATATTTTGTAAATGTAGGACAAAACTTAAAAAATGCAATTAATGTTGCTGAATCTAGGGATCCTATTGAAAATAACATTGCGGCTCAGTGTAAAGTGCTTTTTGCTGGACAAATGTATGAGTGTACAACTATTTGGGGAGATATTCCTTATAGTGAGGCATGGTCTGATGTTGAAGCACCAAAGTTTGATGCGCAGGAAGATGTATTAAATTCGTTGATAAGTACGCTTGATGAAGCTATTGCACAATTTGATACGAATGACCCTATTGTAATCTCAGCTAATGATGTTTATTATCAGGGAGATATCTCTCAATGGCTGAAACTTGCAAACTCATTAAAACTTAAGATTGCTATGTTAATGGTTGATAAGGATGCTTCAAAAACAAGCTTGATCACATCTCTTATTTCAGATGACAATTTTATAGCTTCTTCAGCAGATAATTGGAAATTCCCTTTTTATAATGTGCCCGGAAGCATGAATCCTAAGTTCGGTGTTATGAATCAGTATAGTGGTGGACAAAATTTATGGTTCTTTGCCAGTAGTGTATTGACAGATATGATGATACCTGTAAATGATCCACGTTTGCCTATTTATTTTGATGAAGGGCCGGATGCTGCAGATGGTCAATTTATTGGTGTTGATCCCGCGACTGAGGCTGATGACTTTTCATCTTTAATAAGTCCTGCAACTCTTTGGTTTGCAGAGGGTGAGGATTTAATTTATTCTTATCAAGAGTTATTGTTCTTTAAGGCTGAAATTTATGCCAGAGGTTTGGGTGTGCCAGCTGATTTAACAATTGCAAACACTTACTTTCAACAGGCAGTTGCAGAGGCGCTTAGGTATTACGATGTTGCGGAATCTGATATTACAACTTTTTTAGCACAACCTGGTTTCGACCTAACTGCCTTATCTTCTGCTGATGCTATTAGAGCTATCCATACTCAACAATATGTTGATTTAATGGATAGATCCCAAGAAGCATGGACACAAATGAGACGTTCAGGTGATGCAGGAAGTGAAGTTCCTTTATTGGATTTGCCTGAAGGAGCACCTGCTGGAGGTATTGCACGAAGGTGGAATTACCCTGTTGATGAGCTCAATGGTAATTCAAATGCCCCATCAACAACTCCATTTATGTATGAGAGTCTTTGGTTCGACAAGTAGGATTTTTTGAAATATTTATTAAAGAGGCGATAGTTAATGTCGTCTCTTTTTTGTTATATATTACCGAATGAACACATCTATTCTAATTGGGGTGTAGTTTATGAAATACTAATTTGTACGATGATAAAGATAACCCTTGGTAAATGAACTCTTAATTGATAGTCTCCACCAAAGTGTGTAAATAAAAAAAATAGCACTTTTGCCTATACTGCTTTTTTTTTGAACTCCAATTATTAGATGAATTAGTTGGCAGTAATCATCCTAAAGTATGCAGTAACTCTGTGTTAATGTTTACTGCATATTGAGAACTGTTACAGGTTTTAAAATATGAAAAAATACTGAAATTAAAAGCATGTATTAATTAAAATCCTAGAGCGGTACCCCAAAACTGAATAATGAAGGGCAAAGTGCTTAAAGAAATAAGTATGCCAAGAATAAAAGCAATCCAGGCCATATTAATTCCTCTGTAAATATCATCCTGCTTATTAATTAATTTCATTGATATTAATGCCGTGGCAATTGAGAATATACTCAATGAAAAACTGACAATTACTCCAGAAATCATTATCCATTTTGCCGTTGCAAACAGAATAGCTATCATTACTACAATACTTGCCAATGCTGCATTTAATGCATGTTTCGCCTTAGGGTGGACTGTTAAGTTTTTACTCATTTTATTATTTTAATAATAAACCGTTTGACAGGATCTACAAGATTAATATATTGACTTTTTAATTATTAATGTATTGTTAAATTCTTAAATTTCAGGTATTTACGCACCCAGGCTTGCTAATTTTCAAATTTCCACATTATCAATTGTTGAGACTTTCCAAGTTTTAAAAACTTTGCAAGTCACCTCCCATTTCCACATCTTCACATGTTTTTTAGCTTTAACATAGCATAATGCCCGCAACAAATCTTCCTTCATCACCTTTTCTTGCTGAAAAAAACAGTTCATTTTGTTCAAAAGTGCAAATATTTGATAATTCAATATTTTCTTGTTTTACACCGGCTAAAATTAGTAGTTGTTTATTTGCTTCCCAAAGATTCAAATAATATTTACCTTTTTTATCAGATTTAAGGAAAAATTGAGATAAATTTTCAAATCTTTTTTCAAATTCAGTATAAACTTTATCGTCAACCTCGTAGTTTTTTTGACTTATTGAAGGGCCTATGCTAACAATTATATCAGATGCATTACTGCCAAATTGATTTATCATTTTTTCGATGGTAAATTTAGCAATTTTTTTATAAGTACCTCGCCAACCTGC
>JAOZNO010000680.1 GCA_029933755.1 Bacteroidales bacterium
CATCATCAAGGAATAAAATGTCAAATCCTTCATCAGCAAGCAATTTATGTGCTTCGATATTATCTTTAACTACAGGTGAATGAATGGAAGTGCCTGAATATAAACTCCCATCATAATCACATGCATTTTTCCAACTCTCCTTTTTTTCAGACAAGGAAGCATTAGATGGGTCTATGGCATTTCCAGGATGTCCTAAAGGTACGGTCAATACATGGGCGTTAAATCCTTTAGATTCTAGAAAGTCCGCAGATTTCCTAAGCTCCTTAGGTGTATGATACCATTTTCCTTGTAGAAAAGAAGCCATCCATATATCCGTTATACCTGCTTTTTTCATTATCCCGATAAGTTCGGGGTTTTTTATCCATGCTTCTGCTTGCAAACTTATATGAAAGCGGCGAACTGAATTTTTGCTTTCCATAGCAAATATTTTATTTCCCCAAAGAGGCATTCCTCCTATGGCAATGCCTGAGATCATTAGACTGTTAATGAAATTTCTACGTGATAATAATATTGATTTTTTATTTTCCATTTTGTATATAATTAACATTAATATGTATTCAATAATTTTTATAGCAAACTTAAAGAGCAACTAATTAAAATGTATGTTGGTTATTTGTTTTTACGTTTATTTGTTTATGCTCCTATGTGCTTGTACCGCATAATTAGTCTTTCCATAAAGTGTGCTTTCTCGGAAACTTACCAAGTCTGAAAGACTTTGCAAGTTGTGTACTAACTTAGTAAGTTTTTTGAACTTGCGAAGTTTTTCTAAAACACCTACTTTATAGCCCTATACTAATTGTACAGCTTATAAACAAATCAACAAATAACTCTTGTAAACTTATACCGAAAATTACATTATAGTTAAGCACTGACTAAAATGGTAGTAAGTACCCAGACAAAATTAATTGTATATTTACTTTTAAGCAACTTGCATATTGTAAGAGTCTTGCATGAGTGCGTAAGCAACATTAAATAGCACTTAGTGCTTATAACCGATTTGTATTTATTTCTCAGTATTATTTTTCTTAAAATCCCTGCGTGCATCAGCTGCATCATCCATTGGGGGACCTTTCTCAATTTTGCGCCAATCAATAGTTTTATGATATTTTTTCATCGAAAGTTCTGCATCATAAATACGGTTATCATGACGTTCTAAAGTATAAGGTGCAAAATCAGGCTCATCCGTAAAAAAGTCTTGCAATAAAGATCCTGTTAAATCAAAGTGATTTACATAAGGGATATTCAAAATATTGTATATCGTTTTGAGTATAGCCCCAAAGTTGGCATGTGTATGCGAAACATATCCTTTTTTCACATAGGGACCCGCCATCATAAGAATAGATCGATGAGCATCAACATGGTCAACACCTCCCTGGGGATCATCTTCGGTAATAATTACCAGCATATTTTTCCAGTATTTAGTCCTCGATAAAAAATGTAAAACACGGCCTACTGCAAGGTCATTATCAACCATATAAGATTGTCGGTAAGGGTATCCTTGTTCTGCATCGGGTCTTGCTCCGTGATCATTTGGAATCATCATGCTAATAAAAGCAGGCATTTCATCATTACTATTTATCCATTTTTTTGTGAATTCCAATTCAAATTGATCCATTCTGTATTGATCCGGGATTGACATATTATAGCCTGCATAGTTATGACTGGTTCTTTTAAAAAGGGCATTTTGCATAGGGACCATTACCCCATGTGCAGCTCCCGTATTAGTATCGTACCACTCTTCTCTTTCATGGCCGCTTTCATTAGCTTGTCCAAAATTGTAAAATTCAATACCTTGTCTTTCAAGTGCTTCCCAAAGTCCTCCAATTTCTGCATAATCTTCAGGGTCAACACTTCCTATTGTTTTTGGAAATCGACGTCCTTCTGCTTTTGAAAAAGGCATGGCCGTTTTGCTAGTACTGGCGTTAGACTCTACCCACTCGTTTGGAATTACCCCAACCAACCAATGATGGCCATGTATTGAGGCATCGCTATCGCAATAGTAATTATCTGAAAAAGCAAATTGCTTTGCAGCTTTTATATGGTTAGGGGCAATTCTTAAATTAGGAAACATTTTTTGTAAAGAGTCCGGCAAAGTATATGTGTTATTGATACCATACCGGGCTAAAGTACTATCACCATCAGCACCTTTCAGTTGGCCAAAAACTTCATCATATGTTCTGTTTTCTTTGGTAATATATACTACGTGTTTTATTGGGCTTTCACGTAAACCAGGCAGTGGGGGTAGGGGGTTTGTCCCATCATCAACAATTGTAGTTTCAATAAATGTATTGTCAATAGATAACTTTGTGTATTTTGCAAGCTCTTCATCAGTAGGTATATTTACTTTTTGAAAACTACCCAACTGAATTCGACTAACAGAGTTACCCTGTATTGGCATTACAAAATCTTCACCACCATTTGGCCCTGCGCCCAAACCTCTACAAGTAATAATATAAATGCTTTTTTCGTCTTTTGACAATTCTACTCTGGTTGGTCCCCAAGCTGAAGGGATCAACCCTTTTGTTGTTTGAGTGGGGATATCAATAACCGCCACAGCATTGAAACCTAAAAGGGCAACATACAATGTTTTTTCGTCCTTAGTCATTGTAATACCAAAAGGTAACAAGCCTCGTAAATTATCAATACGTTCATCCACTTGAATGGGAATGTGACCAACAATTTTTTGACTTGTGTGGTCAATTATTGTTATATTATCATTTGAAGCATTTGTTACATATGCAAACTGTTTACCCACAGCAATTGAATTAGGGCTTGCACCACCCACAACTTCTGCATCATCTACTGTTTGACCAATTTGGTGTCCTGTTTTGAATTTGCTAATTACTTTATTCTCATCAAGATCAATGGTGAATACACTCATGGCATCAGGATGATTAGGGCTTCCTAATCCGGGTATTTGTTTGCCTTCTACTAATGTGCCGTTAATAGATTCGGGTGTGTTTTCTCCATAAGGATGATGAGAAATCATAAGATCCTCGATATTCTCAGGTGTAGCACCTATAATTAGTGGATATGAATAAACACCTACATTGGCTACAAAAGCTTGTTTTTTATCGGGGT
>JAOZNO010000681.1 GCA_029933755.1 Bacteroidales bacterium
ACAAACCCCGCTTGAACCAAACATTAAATTAGCAATATTCATTGAATTTGTTAAAATAATCCCCTGATTATCCAATAATGATATCGCTTCACTAGTATTAAACTGGTTCTGTTCATACCTTGATGCTGATATTACAACATCATCAAGAATAATATAACTTTCTTCTTGTGAATAAACAGAAAAGCTGAGAATGAAAATAAAGCTTGCTAAGAATTTAATTTGCAGCATTGGTTGTTTTTAGAACTACATTTATAATTTAATAGTATTTAGTCCACTAGTTGTCTTTAAAAATGAATTTTACAGATTGACTTTTACCATCGGGATTATAAAGATTAATATTATCAGGAATCTTAAATAAATTATCATCATTAAGACTCTCAATTTGATCAACAAATAAAGATAAAGAATCTTTATCATCGTATTTTGCAGTTATTACTGTGAATATTTCAATTGATGTTGTTGAATTGCTTTCTGGTTTTACATGTATCCATTTAAGCTGATTGAATGAGCCACTTTGTAAAGTCCATGGTTTATCATCATCATTCGCCCTGGGGTGAACACCCCAACTACCTTCACCAATAAATACAGTTCCTTTGATATCATCTCTAATAAAACCCTGAAAGCTTCCTTCTTCTTTGGATGGTTTTAATGGATAAGTGATTTTATGCATATGGGAATCACCATCAGCTGATAATGATAAACCATTTTTGTAAAATAGATTTGCCCAATTAGAATATTGGCGATTTTGTTCTTTTTTTGATGAAGTATGTGGCCTAAATGGTTTGTGGTATGCAGCAATACTTAGTTTGTATTTTTTGCTTTTTTTAAAGTTGTTCTTAAGCCATTTAAGTTGTTTTCCACCTGTGTTAATTTCTGAATTAAGAGCAGTTATATGAATAAAGTCTCCGCCAAATGATAATGAATAGAAAATATTTGTACTATCATTATATTGAAATGGTGCATTAAAAATTTTATTCAGAATTGTTTTGTTGCCATTCTCATGGTTTCCATGAACTGGTACTAATGGGATTTTACGTCCCGAACTAGTGGTGGTAAGGGTGTCCCAATCTCTAAGCCACTGATGCCAACGATCTGGGTAAGTGCCATTACCACTATTGAAATCGCCATTAAATAGTACAAATAAAGGGCTTAATTTGGCTACTACTTTATTTGACTCTCTGGTAACCATGTGAGATTCATCGAAAGTTTTAGAATCGCCACCTACAATAAAAGTAAATGCTTTTGGCGTATTGGGGGCAGTTCTAAAATAATATCTTTTGCTAACACCAAATTCATCCTTAATAAGAAAGTAATAGTTCTGGTCTGGTTCAAGTGATTTGATTTCAGCATAGTATGTATTCATCTCATAGTAATTCAATAACTTTCTTGTTGGTGTCTGTGAAAATGGATACTCAGCGTAATTTCTGCCAAAATCATCTTTCCCATAATATACTATTGGACTTTCACCTTTTAGCTGATCCCAAATAATAGTTATTGTTGTACTAGGGTCATCATTCCAAACAAGTCGATATTTATCTGATGCAGCTTCTTTGTAATTATCTTTTTTGTTATCAACTAAGGGGCTTGAAGAATTTTTTGCTCCTTTAAGAATTATATTGCCGAGGTTTTCACCATAAAAACTGACACTGGATTCATATCCGGCACCATTGTTATATTGTTCAGCATTTAAAATGTAACTTATCCATTCATTTGCAAGTCCACCTATTGTAGGATACTTAATACCTTTCTCTATCAATTCGTTTTTAATCTGTAAACCTAATCCTGCTGCAAGTTCTCCGGGTATACCAACTATTAATAAATCTCCTATTCTTACTGAACCAATCCCTGTTTTGTCCGGAGCCATAACTTTTAAGACAACATCTAACACTTCGGGAGTTAAGCTATATTCATCGCCACCGGTTTCCATAAATGATGGATGCACTTTTCTTTTAGGCAGTTTAATATTTGAATAATTATAATCAAATGTTACATTAGGATTTGTTTTAATATCCTGATAAAATTTAAATGTTTTAACTGCTAAATCACGACCATATATTTCAGCTCTTTCATAATGGCTGGTTCCGCCTTTTCCAATTGGTGATTGGTCACCTTCTGCACCGTTGTAATACATTACTGTTACTCCATTGCCAATTAATTTTCCCAATTCTCTTTGCAGCTGACCAGGCCAGCCACCTGAAACCAACATGTCTTTAGCACCCATAAATGTAGGGTGTGCAGTCCAATTTACAAGAACAGCCATTGGTTTCCCATTTTTAAGGTCAATGCGGGTAATTGTCAGTCCTTTATCTACATCGGGGTCGCCTCTTCTGTTCCTATTCATGTTTTCAACAATACTACTTTTTGTGCCAATTACTACAGGCTGGTAATTTTTATCAGCCTTTTTTATTAATTCTGTAAGGGATTCCAGTAGAAACTCAAGCAACTCGGGCTGAAAAATTCCAATTTGTGGACTATTAAGAATATTTTTGTCATTTAACGCCGTCATATCAAAACTGGTATGAGAATGGCTGGGTAGTAACATTATATTATCTTCTTTCCACTCATTTGAAGAAAGCTTTTTAATTAGCTGAGGTTTTACATTTGGTGGGAGACCAAGAACATCAATTGTAACAATTACATATTTTTTATCTCCTTTTTTTAACACCAGAGCTTTTGCCCAAACTTTATCATGCACACCTTCTGCTGGTTTGCTCATTCTTTCGCCATAACCTCCCAAGGCAAATTTCATTTTAAGTGGGGGAGTTAGGTCAACAGTAGCAACATTTGCAGTTAATTCTAATTTGTTCGTATTTGATAAATTAAAATCAAATCCAGAACTAATCATAATAATTGCCAGTGAAAGTGGCAGTAAAACAAATTTTATAAATGAAACTTTCATAGTATATATTTTTAATAATTAGTTTCTCTTAGAAAACGCCAATAATTGCGTTATGCTCATCTTGAAAACAGTTATTTACAAAAGTAAACTCCTTGATTTTCAATATTTATTCACCATGTTTTGATTATTTTATGGTGTTCATGAACTCGTAAACTCGGT
>JAOZNO010000682.1 GCA_029933755.1 Bacteroidales bacterium
ATTGGTTTATAGTCACCCATTGCGTTTTTCTTACTAAACCTACCCCTCTCCTCAATATAATTCAATTGCTTATTAAGATAATCTAAATATGAGATGTTTTCGTATTTAATCTTTTCATTATCCTTAATAATTGTTATTGTTGAACTTTCAATGTTAATTCTACTTATCTCGAACTCAATATGTTCGTTGATTTCTTCGTGATTTCTATGGCTTGTTCTAACTCTGTGTGTTTTTTCATTCCAATATCTTTTTGATATGCTATATCCAGTATTGATGTATGTTATAGATTTTCTGTTTTCAGTTTTTCTAATTTTTATAAAATATTTTTGATTTTTGTTTATTCTGGGCCATAAAATTGCTTCAACTTTCATACAAATAAGTTTTAATGTTTAAACAAAGTTAAAACATTTTTCAGTATATTTGATAAGTATTTTTAGTTATAAATTATATAGTATTGAATATCAGTATTATTAAATATATTTATTTTATTATAGTAGTCTTGTTCTGGGCACAAATAAAAAACCGCTTTTGGCGGTTTTTTTATGCCCAGAACAAGGCGAGAAGTTTATGCCGATATATTGTTTGTAGCATTTTCATTTTGAAAATGCCCAAAACAAATAATCGGTAAGTCTTGTTCTGGGCACAAAGAAGTCAGCATTTAGCTGGCTTTTTTTGTTTAGAATAAGACGAGAAAGAACGCCAAAAGTATTCAATGTATATTTCCACTAAGCCTGAAAGGGTGATTTATTCCTAGCTACGGGTGCAAACCCATGGCTACAATATAATTTGTAATTAGATTTTGGCATGTGTTTTTGGGACAAAGACCATGACAAAATCAGTAAGAAAAATAGAAACAAATATTCCTATATTGCTAAAATAAGGGGTTGTTTTATACAATAAAATGATAAAATAAGGGGTTGTTTATACGCTTTATTTGGTTTTTTAATGGGTTATTTGTATTTTTGCAGATAAATTAATTATATTGGAGATGGAAAGAAAGTTTACGAAATATTTAAAGGAGTGGAGAAATCATGTTAACCGTAAGCCTCTTATGGTTAGAGGGGCACGCCAGGTTGGCAAAACCTACATAATAAGGGAGTTTGGTGAAACTTATTTTGAAAATATTGTGGTGGTGAATTTTGATGAAACTCCACAGATAAAGCAAGCTTTTGAAGGGAATAATGATGTTGATGTGATAATAAAAGAACTTGAATCTTTTTATGAATTGGAAATAAAATGTGGGGAAACATTATTGTTTTTTGATGAGATACAATCATGTCCAAAAGCAATAGTAAGTCTGCGGTATTTTTATGAAAAGAAGCCAGATTTACATGTTATTACGGCAGGTTCATTGCTTGATCATACCTTAAATGAGTTTCCGTATTCAATGCCAGTTGGGCGTGTAGAATTTGCTTATATGCATCCTATGAGCTTTTCAGAATTTTTGCTTGCAATGGGACAGAAAAAATCCTATGAACTTATAAGCTCTTATGAACTTGACGAAAAAATATCTCTGCTAATTCATGATAAATTAATGGATTTATTGCGCTTATATGTTGTTGTTGGAGGTATGCCTGAGGCTGTTGATGTATATCAAAAAACAGGCAGTCTGCTAGAAGTTGCAAAAGTGCAAGAAAGTATTGTTAAATCTTTGGAGTATGATTTTGCAAAATATGGTTCATCAGCGCAACAAAGGATAATGGGAAAGCTTCTGAGATATGTTCCTAAAACCATAGGGCAAAAGTTTAAATATGTAAATTTTGATCAACAATTACGTTCTCATCAGATAAAAAATGCGCTTGAATTGCTTAATCTTAGTCGTATTTTGCATATTGTTTATACCACAAATTCGGTTTCGATACCGCTTAAAACCGGAGTGAATGAGAAAACTTTTAAAACAGTATTTCTTGATATTGGTCTTGTTTCTCACATATTAAATCTAAATGTTTTGGACTTAAAAGAAATGGTGCTAAATAACGAAGGTAATATTGCTGAACAAATTGTTGCGCAGGAGATTATAGCTAGTCAGTTGCCTTATACTGATAGGGAGATATTTTATTGGGTAAGAGAGAAACAGAATGCTTCTTCAGAGATTGATTATTTAATTACAGCAGGTAATAAGGTTATGCCAGTGGAAGTAAAAGCAGGAAAGACCGGAAGCCTAAAATCTTTGAATGTATTTATGGCTGAAAAAAAGATGAATATGGCATTACGGTTTAATGCTGATTTACCATCTGTCGCAATGTCTGAAATGAATATTGTTCTTAAAGATAAAAGTGTTAAAACAAAATTTAAACTAATTTCTTTACCTCTCTATCTCTCTGGTGAAATTGATAGGATTATTTCATCTTAAATAAAATGTGTATTATTTATTAAATTGAATATACCTCTCTATAAACTCCAAATCTTCTATGAAAAAGTTCGCTTTGGTTCTAGTTAAGGGCACAAATAAAAAACTGCTTTTGGCGGTTTTTTTTATGCCCAGAACAAGGCGAGAAGTTTATCCTGAACGGAGCAAAGCGAAGTTGAAGGGAGTCTTGTTCTGGGCACTAGGTTAAAGTTATTGTAGGCTAAGCCTACATTAACTTTAAGGAATTATCTAAAAACTATATTTTAGTTTAAACATCATCATATTATAATCAGTCAACTTAGCAAACATATTGTCGCCTTTACCATCAAATAATGCAGCTGATAGTATTATTTCTGCATTATCGGTTGCCATATACGAAAGTTCGGGTGCATATATTATTGCATAATTATTTTCCACATCATCCCAATCGGATACAATAAATCCACCGCCAATTGGTGTGAATTTTAATTTATCATCAAAAAATTTCATTTGATAACGAACAAAGAAATAATCGTTTAAATTATCAGCACCTCTTTCGTTCATAAAGCCGTGCATGTACTGAAAGTTAAGATAACTTCCGTTGGCAAAATTATAATCGGCACCTACAACAAATTTTACGTAAGCTTCTTTTTCTAACATTACAGAGTCTTTTTTCATCATTTCAACAGGTGTTCCTAATGGAACTCCTGGAGTGCCAATAAA
>JAOZNO010000683.1 GCA_029933755.1 Bacteroidales bacterium
TGGATTGACATTGTATTACTATGGTAGTGATTGAAAAAGGGGCGATGCTAAAGGGATAAGTGTTCCTTCATCTGGTGTGTGGCCGGTTGCTGTTCAAACTGTAGATGCAGCGCCAAATTAAAAGACCTAAGTTTTAAAACTAGCCCTTTGGTTTCATATAAATCAAAGGGTTTGTTATTTTATGACTGTTGGTTAACTTGAATGTCTATAATCCATATATTATTCCAAAGTTTACTCCAATATTATAAAAATGACCGTTTAGTGGGACTGTATTTTCAGTTTTTTTTATAAAATATTCAATTGATGGTTCCATAACAATTTTGAAACGGCTATTTATGGCATAATTTAGACCTACTCCAATATTTGCACTGAGTTTGAAGCCTTTTTTGATGTGAGTTGTCAAACTTGTGTCTTTGGTTTCATTTTCATACTCCTCTACAACTGAAGTGTTTGTATCGAATAAGTAATTGGCAGACAATCCTCCCTTTAAGTAAAAATCAAACTTATTGAAAGTTTTAATATTGAATTGGATATTTAATGGAATACTTAAAAGGTTGTAATGAGTTGTGTATGTATTGCTTAGCCAATTAGGATTAGCGGCTAAGTTAAGAAATTCAGGGTCATAATATTCTCTTTTAATACCCCAGCTGTAGCTTAGCTTATTATAATTAATCCCTGAGCTGATATGAAATTTGTTATTCACTTTAAAATCGACTATTCCACTAATAGAATAAGAATAGTTTGACCCGATATACAATTGTACGGTATCAGAAAAACCATATTCTGTTCGTTGGGTTAAGCCACTTGTACCCGGTTCGAATGATAATCCCACACTCCATTTTTCCTGTGAAAAACTTAGCTGTGAAAAAGTAATTACAATAATTAATAGTGTTGTTTTTTTCATGAGTTGTGTGTTAAATTTAAAAGTATTTTGTATCATTAGGCTGAAACACATATTTTATGCTTATCGTAGATTCAATAGCTTCTTTGACAACTTTTATTTGCCTAATCCATAATTTTGCATACTTACCATCCACCGTTTTTGCAATTATTATGTCATTTTCTTTTATGAATGGATTTAAAGAAGTCCCACTTTCAAATTGAGTGATGCTATCAGGAACATTTTTTAATTGATCAAATTCTGTTTCTGAGTACCCACTTCCATTATTATTTATAGCTTCTGAAAAACTTGTTCCTTCACCAGTTAGCATAATGCCGTGATATTCACCGGCCATACTAGAATTAATTATTAGCTGAATAATAGGAGTTTGTGCTCCAAAAACTCGCATGGTATCACAAGTTACAAAAGAAAAAGCTGTTGGTAAATCTAATGTGAATTCACCGGATGTTTTTAATTCAAGTTCATCCTTTGTACATGATGAAATTATAAGCATACTTAATAGTAGAATTAGTGTAGAGGTTTTCATTTTTCAGATGTGTTAAAATTTAATAAGTATCGTTGTTTTTCATTTCTTTATAAAAATAAAATCGCCACCTTCATCACCGGTTTTTTCGAACTGGTTCTTTCTGTTGAAATAAGCTCAGCTTTATATTTATTAATATTAAGGACGAGAAGCATATATAGAATAGCAGATACAGCCAGATATATAGCATACCGGTTGGTTAACAGGTGGAACAATTTTCTCACAAGAGTTGATTAGGGTTAAACAATCAAAACGTCCTTCGAAGATAGGGAAAATATTTGATTTTTAGAAATCTTTTTGATTTGTGAAAATAGGAATGTGACCGTATTGAAAAAAAAGAATAACTTAAACCTCTACTTTAAAGGTGTAGAATGAAATATTATCAGTAACATCTATGAATTTATAATCAAACTGCTTATTGCTTTCAATGGCAATATCAATTAAGCCAAGACCTATTTTAGGATTTATATGTGCGGTGGATTTTTTATGTATAATTTCATTATACATGGTTTTTAACTGTTGCTTATCCATCGCTTTCAATAAAGAAAGTTGTTCCTTAAGTGATTGAGCTTTGTTATTTTTTAAATAATTGCCTGTTGAAATTTTAAAACCATTTTTACTTTTGCTGATCATAAAAATAGCCTCTTTTTCATCGTTTATTTCAAGAGAATGTAAACTAACATTCTGAAGGGATTCAAGAATTAAATGAAAAGCTAGTTTTTGAATGTTAACGGTTTTGTTCTTGATGTTTTTTTCAACCATATTCAAAACTGGGTCGATAACAATAGGCGAAAAATTACCTTTGTGAATAGCTACTAAGTTGTCATCACAAGCCTGGATGTGATAGTTTTTAACCCAATCTATACTAATGTGACTAGCATGTGTTTTCTCTTCTGTGTTGTTTTTAATTTTAATAAGTAAATAGAAGTAAGAATAGTTTTCATCAATTTTTACGAAATCAAACTCTAGTTTTTGTTTAGTTTTACGTACCATTTCAATAAACCCCAGACCTGCACCACCTGCATCAGTAAAATGGTTATTTGTAAGTACATTTTGGTACAATTTATTGAGCTGGGAATGTTCAAGTTGATTTACCTCTTTTAACTTTGCATTAACATAATCAATTTTTGAGTTTTCTATAATATTTGCTGAGGCAATATAAAAATGGTCTTTTACATTACGTACTAAAAATAGTTCTTTTCTATATTCATGATTTTTATTCTCAGGTTCATCACCATAACGCGTTATGTTCTGAAAACTTTCAATCATTAAGAAAGAAAGCTTATGCCTTAATTTTCTAAATCCACTATGTTTTATAAGATTGTTTTCTATTAATTCAATAGCAGTAATTACAATGTTATTTGTGAAAAAACCCTGATAAACAAAACTGAATTTATCTTCTCTGAAGGTTTTAAAGGTTGAATATGTTAATGATGATTCTTCCATGAAATGATTCGTTATTCAAAAATGATTTGGTTAACAGGCTATTGTATAGGGTACTAAAGTAATGTTTTTTCAATAAAAAGCGTAATTTATTTTGATTAGTGTGTCCAAAAAGTCAAGAGATTGAACTAGAAAGTTCGAATTTAAAGCCTGTCCCGAACTTAATCGGGAGCGTGCTCAAAAT
>JAOZNO010000047.1 GCA_029933755.1 Bacteroidales bacterium
ATAAACATACAGCTTCAAGGTTCGATGCCTCAATTCCAACAAAGAAAAAACGCATAGCCTGCCCCGCCTTAACGGGGAATTATTCCGGCTGGACTCAGCTTTGTTAAAAATACTGATGTTAAGAATCTGTTTTTTAAATAAAATTCAGTAAGTTTGTTTCTATCTTGCTTAACGTAAATAGTACGCTATGACAATTTCAAAACAAAACTACAATCCTTCACTATCTATTGATTGTGTGATATTTGGCTTTGATTCAAAGAGCTTGAAAATTCTGTTAGTTGAACAGACAAAAAATGTTTATAAGCTTCCTGGAAGTCTTGTTGTTAAAAACGAAGACCTTGATGTATATGCAGCCAAAGTTTTAAAAGAACTAACAGGTTTTAAAAATGTTTACCTGAAACAGTTTTTTACTTTCGGTGCACCAAATAGAATTTCAAAAGCAAAGGATATTCTTTGGATTGAAAACAACTATAAGGTTAAAGTAAAAAGAATTATCTCCACAGCATACTATTCCTTGATAAAAATTGACGAAAGTAATACAGAGTTTTATGAAAAAAAGCATAATGCTCAATGGTTAAATGTTGCTGAAATAAAAGAATTAGCCTTTGACCATTTAAAGATTCTTAAAAAAGGTCTGGAAACTTTACGGGCTGAATTAAAGTTCAACCCTGTTGTTTGTTTTGAATTATTACCCGAAAAATTTTCACTTCGTGAGATTCAGGATATCTATGAGGCAATTCAGGGTATTTCGTTAGACAACCGGAATTTCAGGAAGAAGCTTAAAAGTGCAAAGTATATAATTCCAACAAAAGAAAAGCAAAAGTCTGTAGCACATAAGCCGGCAATTTTATACAAATTCGATAAGAAGATTTATAATAACTCTTTTAAAGAATCAAATTTATTTAATTTTTAGACTGTTATGTATTTTTTAGGTTATGATATTGGTAGTTCATCTGTAAAAGCATCCTTAATTGAAGGTGATACAGGAAAATGCATCGCTAGTGAATTTTATCCGTCGAACGAGATGGAAATTATTGCTTTACAAACAGGGTGGGCAGAACAAAATCCAGAAATTTGGTGGGAAAATCTGAAGCTGGCTACTTTAAAAGTTCTAAAAAAGTCACAGGTTTCAGCTAATGATATAAAAGCAATTGGTATTGCCTATCAAATGCATGGATTAGTTTTGGTTGATAAGAATCATAAAGTTCTTCGTCCGTCCTTGATATGGTGTGATAGCAGGGCAGTTGAAACAGGTGATAGGGCATTTAAAGAAATTGGTGAAATAAAAAGTCTAAATCATTTACTTAACTCCCCTGGTAATTTTACCGCATCAAAGCTTAAATGGGTGAAAGAAAATGAGCCTGAAATTTATTCCAAAACGTATAAGTTTATGCTTCCCGGTGATTATATCGCAATGAAATTGACCGGTGAAATAAGAACTACGGTTTTGGGTTTAAGCGAAGGCGTATTATGGGATTACAAAAGTAATTCCATTGCAGAAATTTTACTTGATTACTATAATCTGGATAAAGATAAAATCCCTGATATTATTCCTGCTTTTGCAAATCAAGGACAATTAACAGCTCAGGTTGCCAGCGAATTAGGTCTAAAGCAAGGAACAATGGTTAGTTATCGTTCTGGAGACCAGCCGAATAATGCCTTCTCTTTAAATGTGCTTGAACCAGGAGAACTTGCTGCTACAGCAGGTACTTCCGGAGTTCTTTATGGTGTCAGTGATGAAATTAAATATGACCCTTTATCAAGAGTAAATACATTTGCTCATGTAAATCATTCAGATGAACAGACCCGACTTGGAGTTTTACTATGTATTAATGGTACAGGTATTGCAAATTCGTGGATCAGGAAAATGTTGGGTAATAAAGAGCTTTCTTATGACCTGATGAATCAGCTTGCAAGCAAAATTCCGGTTGGTAGTAATGGTTTATCTTTTTTACCCTTTGGGAATGGAGCAGAAAGAGTATTGCAAAACAAAGAGATTAATGCTCAAATACATGGTTTAAATTTTAATATACATGATAAAGCAAATATTATAAGAGCTGTTCAGGAAGGGGTTGTTTTTTCTTTTTATTATGGAATGAAGATTATGAAAACGACAGGTGTTCAAATGAAAAGCATTAAGGCTGGAAATACAAATATGTTTTTAAGCTCAATATTTACCCAAACACTTGCAAACTTATCAGATACAACTATTGAATTGTATAATACAGATGGTGCAGAAGGTGCTGCAAAGGGTGCTGCAATTGGATATGGGTTTTATAAAGACTTTAGCGAAGCTTTTAGAAATCTGAAAGTTGTAAAAACGATAAACCCTGAAAATAAAAAGCAAGAATATATAGACGCTTATGATAAATGGGAGTCTATATTAAACAATTATTTAAGGTAAAAGTAATAAACAGCTTTATAACAATAGTTCGGTGCTTTTCGTAACCATCTGATTTCTAAATGATTATGTTTAACGGAAAATAATTCTAATTCATTAAAAATCAAAGCTTTGCGACTTTGCGAGAAACAAAAATTTAACGAAGTATTATTATAAGATACAGTCAAATAATTAAATTATAAAAAATAAGTTATGGAATATTTTAAGAACATCCCCAAAATCAAATTTGAAGGAAAACAATCTGATAATCTTTTATCTTTTAGATATTATGATGAAAATCGTATGGTTGCAGGTAAAACGATGAAAGACCATTTCCGGTTTGCAGTAGCTTACTGGCACTCTTTTGGCGGCGATGGTTCTGATCCTTTTGGTAGTCAGACAAAACAATTTGACTGGTTGAAGAATTCTGACCCAATTCAACGTGCTAAAGAAAAAATGGATGCAGCTTTTGAGTTTTTCACTAAACTAACTGTTCCATACTATTGTTTCCATGATTTAGACTTAGTTCAAGAAGCCAATTCAATAATTGAAACTGAAAAAAGATTAGATGCTATTGTTGATTATGCCAAGGAAAAACAAAGAGCAACGGGTGTAAAACTTCTTTGGGGAACAGCAAACTTATTTTCTCATCAAAGATACATGAATGGTGCTGCTACAAACCCTGATTTCAACGTGCTTACTTATGCTGCTACGCAAGTGAAAAGTGCGATAGATGCAACAATTAGCCTAAAAGGTGAAAATTTTGTTTTTTGGGGTGGCAGAGAAGGTTATATGTCCTTGTTAAATACCGATATGAAGAGAGAACAGCAGCATTTTGCACAGTTTTTACATATGGCAAAAGATTATGCACGAAAAAATGGTTTCAAAGGAAATTTCTTAATTGAACCCAAGCCAATGGAACCAATGAAACATCAATATGATTTTGATGCTGCCACAGTCATAGGTTTCTTGCGTGAGTATGACTTAATGGCTGATTTTAAGTTAAATATAGAAGTGAACCATGCTACTCTTGCCAGTCATACGTTTGCACATGAACTACAAGTAGCTGCAAATGCTGGTTTATTAGGTAGTATTGATGCAAACCGGGGTGATTATCAAAATGGCTGGGATACAGACCAGTTTCCAATAAATTTATATGAAACAATTGAATCTCTTTTGATAATTTTGAGTTCAGGAGGGATTAAAGGTGGTGGAATTAATTTTGATGCAAAAACCAGAAGAAATTCGACTGACTTAGAAGATTTATTTGTTGGCCATATAGCAGGCATGGATTTATTTGCCAAAGCTTTGGTAATAGCTGACAGGATTATGAATAATTCAAGATATACTGAATTAAGAAAAGCCAGGTATCAATCTTTTGATACAGGAGAAGGTGCTTTATTTGAACAAAAAAATCACACATTGGAATCATTAAGGGAGTTGGCACTGCAAAATGGTGAGCCAAAACAAATTAGTGGTAAACAAGAGCTATATGAAATGATTATTTCCCGTCAGGAGTTTTTTTAAAGTCCTTAAATGGACAAATAAGAAAATTGATGATAAAGAGGTCATAAAATAAAGTTTATTATGTAAAAATAATTATCATAATTAATAAAAGTATAAAATACTTTTATATATTTGCATTGGAAATATTCTGATTATGTTAGATCAAAAATATGACGTACAATCCAAACAGTTAGTAGCAGTAGACTGTTCTATTTTTGGTTATGAGGATGGAATATTAAAGTTGTTATTATTTCATAGAAATATAGAACCAAGTAGAGGTAAATTATCTCTAGTGGGAGGTTGGGTTAATGAAGATGAATCCGTTGAAAATGCTGCATTTAGGGTATTAAAAAAATTAACTGGGCTAACTAATATAGCAATGGAACAAGTAGGTGTTTTCTCACAACCTGATAGAGATCCGGGTGGGCGAGTAATTACAGTTGGTTTTAATGCCTTAATCAATATCAAAATGCATAATAAAGATTTAGTTCAGGAATATGGTGCTGAATGGTTTAATGTATCCGGCTTGTCAAATCTGATATTTGATCATAATGAAATTTTTGAAAAATCTTTGGAACAACTTCGATTCAAGGCATCATATTATTTGGTGGGTTTGGATTTATTACCTGAAAAATTTACCATAACACAAGTACGGCAATTATATAATTCAATTTTTCAACGCAAATTTGACCCGGGTAATTTTCGTAAAAAAATATTATCCTTAAATGTGCTAAAACGGCTCAATAAAAAAGATAGTTCTGAATCAAAAAAAGGTGCTTTTTATTATGAATTCATAAATTCTGAAAAGATGAGTATTAATGAGCGAATTGTGAAAATATAAACAAACGTGTATTTATAAATTTACAGTAAAATAAAATTATGGATATAAAACCAATAAAAAATAAATTCAAAGAACTTTTTAGTGAAAATCCATTATTGGTTCGCTCACCCGGACGTATAAATTTAATTGGTGAACATACAGATTATAACGATGGCTTTGTGTTTCCGGCAGCTATTGATAAAGAGATTTGTTTTGCAGTAGCGAAAAATAATATTGGTAAATTCCGGTTTTATGCATTTAACCTTAATGAAGGCTTTGAATTAGAAGTTGACAAACTTGCTAAAACAGAAACTTTATGGGCAAATTACTTGTTGGGGGTTGCAGCACAATATAAAAAGGCCGGATACCAAATAAAGGGTGTCGATTGTGTTTTTGGTGGTGATATTCCAATGGGTGCAGGACTTTCATCCTCAGCAGCTATTGAAAATGGTTTTGCTTTTGCGTTAAAAGAAATTTTTGGCTTTGAAGTTAGCAAAATGGACATGATAAAAATGGCGCAGAAAGCCGAGCATGAATATGTAGGTGTGATGTGTGGCATTATGGATCAGTTTGCAAGTATGAATGGTAAAGAAAACAATGCAATTAAACTCGATTGCCGATCATTAAATTTTGAATATGCAAATATTATTCTAAGCGATTATGTTATTGTTCTCTGCGATACTAAGGTGAAACACGAACTTGCTTCATCAGAATATAATGCACGAAGAAAAGAATGTGAAGCCGGTGTGAAAATCCTGCAAAAGCACAATAGAGAAATTACTGCTTTACGTGATGTGGATATTGAGCTTTTACAAAAATATAAAATAGAGTTTGAGCCAATTGTCTATAAACGTTGTGAATATGTTGTGAAAGAAAACAGACGGGTAGAAAAAGCCTTTGCTTCATTACAACAAAACGATATGAAAACATTTGGTGAATTAATGTACCTGTCGCACGAAGGCTTACGTGATGAATACGAAGTAAGTTGTAGCGAATTGGATTTGTTGTTTACCCTTGCGAGAAAATCTGGTTATGTAATTGGAGCAAGAATGATGGGTGGTGGCTTTGGTGGTTGTACCATAAATCTAGTAAAACGTGAAAAATTAGAAGACTTTTATGAAACAATTAAAACGGGTTACCTACAAACTACTGGTGTTGAAACTGAAATGCATATTGTGAAAATAGCTAGTGGAACAGGATTCTCAAATGAATATTGATAATTGTCTATTGATAATTGTACAACTATAGCAGAGTGAACAATTAATGATAATCAAGTGACAGCGAAACGAATGACATTTGACTAATACACCAATTATTTTCTAATAACCACTTAATGACAGCAAAGCAAATAACAATAAATGACCAATAATAACAGGTTCATGGGAACAAGTATCGGAATATAGAGGAATTAAATATTAGAGCTATAAAACAATATATCAATTTAATAATAAAATAAGATGACAACAGGATTTTCAACATTAGACTATGTAATATTTGCTGCCTATGCGGCATTAATCATTGGCGTTGGTTTATGGGTATCAAGAAAAAAGGATGGGAAAGAAAAAACAGCTGACGATTATTTTCTGGCTAGTAAATCGCTTACTTGGTGGGCAGTAGGTGCTTCGCTAATTGCAGCTAATATTTCCGCAGAACAGTTTATAGGTATGTCTGGTTCGGGTTATGCAATAGGTTTAGGTATTGCTTCCTATGAATGGATGGGTGCCATAACTTTAATCATTGTTGGTAAATTCTTTTTGCCTGTTTTTTTAAAGGCGGAAATTTACACGATGCCCCAGTTTATTGTAAAACGTTATGATAATAGGGTACGAACCATATTGGCTGTTTTTTGGCTGTTGGTTTATGTTTTCGTAAACCTTACTTCGGTATTGTATCTTGGTGCATTAGCCATAAGAACTATTATGGGCGTACCCTTAATATGGGGCATTATTGGCCTTGCTTTATTTGCTGCAGTTTATTCGTTATACGGTGGTTTATCAGCAGTAGCATGGACAGACGTGATACAGGTTATTTTCCTTATAGGTGGAGGTTTAGCTACAACTTATCTGGCACTTGATGCCATTCCTGCTACACAGGGAATAATTGAAGGAGCAAAATATCTTATAACGGAGGCACCAGATAAATTTGAAATGATTTTAGATAAAAATAATCCTGCTTATATGGATTTGCCCGGATTAGGTGTATTATTTGGTGGATTATGGGTTGCAAACCTGTATTATTGGGGATTTAACCAATACATTATTCAACGTGCCTTAGCTGCAAAAAATCAGGGTGAAGCACAAAAAGGTATTATTTTCGCAGGCTTCCTTAAAATATTAATACCATTAATTGTTGTTGTACCAGGTATTGCAGCTTTTGTAATTACCAGTGATAGTAATATTCTTTCATCATTAGGCGAAAATGCACATCTGCACATACCAACAGCAGGACAATCAGATAATGCATATCCCTGGTTATTAGGTTTGTTACCTTATGGATTAAAAGGCATTGCTTTTGCAGCGCTTGCAGCAGCAATTGTTTCATCATTGGCATCTATGCTCAATAGTACTTC
Organism: Bacteroidales bacterium; assembly: GCA_029933755.1. Classification (GTDB taxonomy): domain Bacteria; phylum Bacteroidota; class Bacteroidia; order Bacteroidales; family NBLH01; genus NBLH01. The sequence goes on from JAOZNO010000047.1 coordinate 7,276, forward strand.
TACTATTTTTACCATGGATATTTACAAACAATTTAAAAAAGATGCCAGTGAAACAAAATTAGTGAATGTTGGTCGTTTAAGTGCAACAATTGCATTAATAATTGCCGTAATGGTTGCGCCAACCTTACAGACACTTGATCAGGCATTCCAGTATATACAGGAATATACAGGCATGGTAAGTCCTGGCATTTTAGCCATTTTTCTTTTTGGTTTATTTTGGAAAAGGGCAACAGCCAATTCTGCTCTCTGGGCAGCAATACTTACAATCCCGGTTTCTATGTTTTTTAAGTTTACTTTTACAACTATGCCCTGGATGGATCAAATGGGATACAGTTTTATTGTAATTAGTATTATTATTGTGATAATTAGTTTGTTGGAAAAGGATAATTCGATTTCAAAAGCAATTCCAATAAGCAAAGACTTATTTAAAACAGATAATGTATTTAATGTGGGTGCAGTAGTAATAACGGCTATAATTGCAACACTTTATATTATATTCTGGTAAACTTGCATCTTGTTTATTATATTTGTTTCTTGCAAAAGTAATTAATAAGAGGTGCGTTTAATATAAATCAAAGTTTAATTTTTTTTACAAACAATAATTAAGTGTTAAATATGGATGTTGAAAATTTATCAAAGGAATTTAAAATCTATGGTGATTATATAAATGCCAAACCTTTTGGAAATGGACTTATTAATGACACTTTTTTGCTTACTTATAATCAAGCAGGTTTAAATAACAGGTATATAATTAGAAAAATTAATAAATCTGTATTTAAGCAGCCAGAAATAGTCGTTAATAATAGCGTGAGTGTTTCCTTACATATAAAAAGTAAACTTATAAATCATGGCGTTAAAGATATCAGTAGAAGAACTTTAACATTTATAAAAACCCATAATAATAAGTATTATCACAAAGATCAGAATGAAGATTATTGGTGTATGGTCTTGTTTTTTGAGGGTGCTTATACTATTGATTATGTTAAAACCAAAGAACAGGCGTATAAAACTGCAAAAGCATTTGGTGAATTTCAAAAGTTAATTATTGATGCAAACCTGGTTGATTACGAAGATACGATACCTGATTTTCATAATACACCTAAACGATTACTCGCTTTTGATAATGTTGCAAACACTGACCCCCTGGGAAGACTTAAGCATATTGAGCCCGAATTAAGTATTCTTAATAAAAATAGGTATATCTCAGAGAAATTTGCTGATTTGATGCAAGCTAAGAAATTGCCTATTCGTATTACACATAATGATACGAAGATAAATAATGTGATGCTTGATAATGAGACAGATGAAGGTTTGAGTGTGATTGATCTGGATACGGTAATGCCGGGAATTATTCTTAACGATTTTGGCGACATGGTAAGGACATCTACCTGTCCGGTTACTGAAGATGATAAAGATATTTCGAAAGTTAAAGTTCAGTTAGAAATTTTTGATGCCTTAACAAAAGGATATGTTGAACAATTAGCTGGTATTGTTACAAAAACAGAACTGGATCATCTTGTATTTGGGGCTAAACTTATTGTTTATGAACAAGCTGTTCGTTTTCTTGCAGATTATGTGGAAGGTGATGTTTATTACCCAATATCATATGAGGATCATAATCTTGTCAGGGCAAAAAACCAGTTTGCTCTCCTGGAAAGTATTCATAAACAAGAAATAGGAATGGAAGAAATTGTAAAAAAATATAATAATTAAAGTAATTGCATATGCTATTAAAGCCTAGATATATATTGTTGTTATTGTGTTATGTGCAACTGCAATATACATATTCACAGCAAGCTTTAGATGTAAAATGGTGGAATCCTTTACAGAATTCTTTTCCTGTAATTGAGGGGCAGGGGTGGCCTGATAAATTAAAGTCAGGATTTAATCGATTACCCAAATATTCGGAAAAGAGTGTGAGAAAGAGAGTTTGGGATTTATCAAGAAGTTCTGCAGGATTATCAATACGTTTTAAAACAAATGCAAGTGAAATTTTTGTTAGATATAAGGTGAAGAATAAACTATCAATGCCACACATGCCAACAACAGGTGTCAGTGGTGTTGATTTGTATTCGAAAAGTCGTAAAGGACAATGGCTTTGGTATAACGGAGGGCTTTCGTTTGGGAAAATGATAAACTACAAATTTAATAATTTGCCAACCGATAGTGGAGCTATCTATCAGGATATTGAATTTTATTTGTATCTGCCATTGTATAATCAGGTGGAAATACTTGAAATAGGTGTTGCTGAGAATAGAAAATTTGAAGCTTTACCTATACGAGAAAATAAGCCAATTGTAGTATATGGTACATCAATAGCTCAAGGTGCATGTGCATCACGTCCGGGAATGGCTTGGACGAATCTTTTGCAACGAAAAATGGATATTCCTATAATTAATTTGGGGTTTTCAGGGAACGGAGAATTAGAGAAAGAAGTAATCGCTCTGATATCTGAAATAGATGCTGAAATTTATATATTAGATTGTTTGCCAAACCTTATTCCTGATGAAAATCTTTCACTTGATGAGGTTTACGATAGAATTATCATCTCAGTAAAATACTTAAAACAAAAACGCCCCGATGTTCCTGTTTTGTTAACTGAACATGCCGGATATTCTGATGCCGCAACGGATTTTAATAGGAATAATTCTGTTTCGTATTTGAATACTGTATTACAAAAGGCTTTTGTTGATTTAAAATCTGCTGGAATTGAAGAAATCTACTTATTATCAAAAGATGAAATTAACTTAGGTGTTGATAGTTATGTTGATGGAACACATCCTTCAGATTTGGGTATGTTACAATATGCCCTGGCTTATGAAAAATATATTCGTAAAATTATAAATAAAACAAAAAGTAAATTATAGAGGAGACTTTAAAACAAAAAAATTGAGATGATATTAAACGGGGAAAAAGTTGAACTTTATACTCTAAAAAATAGAAATAATATCGAAGTCCAAATTACTAATTATGGAGGTAAAGTAGTTACTCTAAAAGTCCCGGATAGGGATGGTAATTTTGAGGATATTGTTTTAGGATATGATAAGCTTAGAGAAACAATTGATGGTAATTTGTATTTTGGTGCATTAATTGGACGTTTTGGAAATCGTATTGCAAAAGGTAAATTTACTATTGACGGCACAGAATATACATTAAAAACGAATAATGATTATAATGCGCTTCATGGTGGCGAAACTGGATATAACAAAATTGTTTGGGATGCTAAACAAGATGCTAATAAACTATTATTAATGCATAGAGACCCTGATGGGTTCGAGGGGTATCCTGGAAATATAAATGTGACAGTAACTTATGAGTTGACAGATGATAATGAATTGAAAATAACTTATGATGCTGTAACAGATAAGGCAACACCGATTAATTTGACACATCATTCATTTTTCAACCTTAAAGGGGCTGGAAATGGAACAATCTTAGACCACCAGCTTTTTATAGCTGCCGATTATTATTTACCAATTGATACAACAATGATTCCGACTGGTGAAATTGCAAAAGTAAAAGACACAGTATTTGATTTTACAGTTTTTACAGAAATAGGAAAAAATATTGATTCTGATGTTCAACAAATTACAAATGGTTGTGGTTTTGATCATAACTGGGTGTTGAATAAGCAAGATGGCATTATGGCTTTGGCAGCTAAAGTGTTTGAATCAAAATCAGGCAGAATTATGGAGGTTTACACTACGGAACCTGGTTTACAATTCTATACGGGTAATTTTCTTAATGCAACTGAGCTGGGTAAAAATGGTAAAAAGTATGAATCCAGAACAGCTTTTTGTTTAGAAACACAACATTATCCTGATTCGCCAAATCAAAAGGGATTTCCTAATACAATTCTTAGACCCAATGAAAAATATCATACAGAAACCATTTATAAATTTAGTACAGAGGAATAGGGTAAATTATTTATTGACTAAATAAGTGTGTGTCTATAATATAAGCGTTTTACGTATTTTTGTGTTTTTTACTATTTTGAAGTGTGAACAGTCTTCAGTTATCAGTAGACAGACTTTGCTGAGCCACTGCATACTGTAGACTGATTACTGCCAACTTCTCATATCTTTTAATTAAAGTTTAACACATCTAAAAATTGACAAAGCTTGACTTTATGGACGGACTCTAAATAGAGTTTGTTTATAATGTCAGTTTTTTTATAATAATTTACTTTTCTACATTTTGTTAAAAGTCAGCAGTTCCCAGTATTCAGTCGAAAACTTCTGTAGTATAGCATCTTTTCTGCCTACTGAAAACTGCGTACTCTCTAACAAGTTAAGAAGCCTTTTTTTAATAAATATACTCAACTTTATAAACACACACTAACTCGTGCTTTTCCCGGAAACTTACCAATACCTGTTCCGCCTTAGCGGAATCTGAAAGACTTTGCAAGTTGAGTACTAACTTAGT
>JAOZNO010000684.1 GCA_029933755.1 Bacteroidales bacterium
TGAAATCTTAAAAATCAGGAGTTTACTCATGTAAATGACGGGTTTTTAAGATGAGTATAACGACGAAATTGGAGTTTTCGGTCAAACACTATTTAACAATTCTCTTTGTTTTTTTGTCATTTCTGAAACCACCAGATTGTATGAATCATCAATCCATTCCTGAATTTTTTCTGAATCAATAGAACCATTTACCTCTATTGTATTCCAATGCTTTTTATTCATATGGAAACCAGGTTTAACAGAAGGAAATTGTTCTCTTAACTCAATCGCTTTTTCAGGATTACACTTTAAGTTAAGGCTTAAATCTCCATCAAGATTACCTAAAGCAAACATCTTATCCAGAACTTTCATTACAAGAGTTGTGTCATCAAAAGGAAAACTTTCTGTTACTGCCTTTTTTGCAAGACAATATTCTCTGAATTTTTCTATATTCATTTTTTAATTTAGTAATTAGTTGAATTGGTAATTAGTCATTAGTAACTCATTTAATTACTAGTTACAAATTACCAGTTACTACATTATCTTACAATTGGATAAAAAGCATCTTCAATATGTTCAATAATGTGTTTTTTACCTTTAATAAGTACCGAAATAATATCTAAACGTACTTCCTTTTCTATATTTTTAGCTTCGATATAAGCATTTGCTCCTTCAATAATAAATTTTTGCTTTTTTTTTGTTACCGCATCTTTTGGGTTCTCAAGGCTTCCAAACTTTCGTGTTTTAACTTCAATAAAAACCAGAAATTCTTTATCTATAGCAATTATATCAAGCTCTTTTTTTCTCCAACGCCAGTTTCTGTCAAGAATTTTATATTTCTTTTTCAGTAAAAACTGTGTGGCTATTTCCTCACCTAATTCACCTAATTCATTATGTGTTGCCATTTAATTTTATTTTTTGTAATATATCTTGTATTTTTGGACTGAAATTGGATAAGTTGATTTGATATAAAAAACTTTTGAAAATTAATGAAAAACCCTGTGAATGCAAACTTTTTCTAATAGGCTATTAATTATTTTTTTACTGGTACAACTCCTACCTGTCTCGCTTTATTCTCAAGATAGTAAGTTTGAAGGAGAAATTGTGTTTGTAAAAGAAACTTTTAACGACACCAGTTATTTTTCATATAAAATAAAAAACAACCGAGTTCGGGTTGAAGAGTTAGATAGCAAGTTAAATGTAAAAAATTATATGATTGTTGATGTTGATGCTCCATTAATTTATGCAGTTAACCCTTCCCGAAAATTATATACAAATATGCCAATTCACCCCTGGGATTTTGATAATGCGCCTCAAAGTGATTACCAGGTAATAAAAACCCAAAACTACAAGTATTTAAAGGGCTACAAATGTAATCAGTGGCGTGTAAGAAATAAAAAAGAAGATACAGAGATAGCTTATTGGGTTGCAAACGACCACTTTAACTTTTTTCAGAAACTTTTAAGATTAATAAATGTAGCTGATAAAAGTTCCAATTATTATCTTAGAATTCCAGAAATAGATGGTGTTTTTCCATTACTGTCGGTTGAGCGTTCAACACTTCGATGCTGGAAATCGAAACTTGAGGTAATTAGTCTTAAACAAAAAGATATGGAAACCTCTCTTTTTGAAATTCCACAAGATTATAAATTATTCCAAAAAAATTAAATAAACTGATGCAAGATTTTAAAAGATATATGGTAACTTCAGCCTTACCATATGCAAATGGGCCTGTTCATATTGGGCATTTAGCAGGAGTGTACATTCCTTCAGATATATATGTCCGATATTTAAGACTTAGAGGTAAAGATGTTCTTTGGGTTTGTGGTTCAGATGAACACGGTGTACCCATTACCCTAAAAGCAAAAAAAGAAAACATAAGTCCACAGGATGTTGTGGATAAATATCATGGAATAATAAAAAAATCATTTGAAGACCTGGGTATTTCGTTTGATATTTATTCACGCACAAGTGCAAAAATACATCACGAAACGGCTTCTGAAATTTTTACAACAATAAACAATAAAAATGGCTTTATTGAGAAAACAACAGAACAGTATTATGATTCAGAAGCTAAACAATTCCTAGCAGACCGATATATCACAGGTACTTGTCCGCATTGTGGATACGAAAAAGCTTATGGTGACCAGTGCGAAAAGTGTGGTACATCATTAAGTGCAACAGAATTAATCAATGCAAAATCATCAGTAACCGGTGCCAAACCAGAACTAAAAGCAACAAAACACTGGTTTTTACCACTTGATACATATGAACCATTTTTAAAAGAGTGGATTCTTGAAGGACATAAAGAATGGAAGCCAAATGTTTACGGGCAATGTAAATCGTGGATTGATCAGGGTTTACACCCACGTGCTGTAAGTCGAGATTTAGATTGGGGCGTACCCGTGCCGGTAGAAAATGCTGAAGGAAAGGTGCTTTATGTTTGGTTTGATGCACCAATAGGTTATATATCAGCAACTAAAGAGCTAACCAATGATTGGGAAAAATACTGGAAAAGCCCTGACACAAAATTAGTTCATTTTATTGGTAAAGATAATATTGTATTCCACTGTATTATTTTTCCTTGCATGCTTAAAGCAGAAGGTTCTTATATTTTACCGGAAAATGTACCTGCTAATGAGTTTTTAAACCTTGAAGGTGACAAAATTTCTACTTCACGTAATTGGGCAGTTTGGTTGCACGAATATTTAGAGGAGTTTAAGGACAAACAGGATGTTTTGCGCTATGTTTTAACAGCAAATGCACCTGAAAGTAAAGATAATGACTTTACATGGAAAGATTTTCAGGCAAGGAATAATAATGAGCTGGTAGCCGTTTTAGGTAATTTTGTAAACAGGGCATTGGTGCTTACAAACAAATATTATGGCGGTAAAATTCCTGCTCGTAATGAATTAATTGGCGAAGATGAAAATGTACTTGCTGAAATTGCCCAGATAAAAGAAAAAGTAGAGTATAGTATTGAAAATTACCGCTTTCGCGAAGCATTAAAGGAAGCTATGAACTTAGCGCGATTGGGTAATAAGTATTTGGCAGAAACAGAACCCTGGA
>JAOZNO010000685.1 GCA_029933755.1 Bacteroidales bacterium
TGGCACGTTTGCAGTCATGGATCCCTTTTTATTTTGAAACTTTTAATAAAAAAACAAAAACCAGATATGACCTGAACCCACAAATCTACAGCAAGAAAAAGACAAAATCATTTAATTTAAAAGTTGCTGACAATCTGTATATTAAAGAAAGTTATACGGATACAATTTATAAACGAATAATTGATTCAAAGTTGCGTAAAAGAAGTGGTTATCGTTATAGCGATTTAGGGTTTTACCTTTTCTACAAATTAATAAAAAGCAAAATAAAGTCTGATTTTCCGAGCTATCTTGAAAATAACTTTTATCAACCTTTAGGAATGACAGAAACGGGTTACAACCCATTGAGTAAATTTCCAAAAGCAATGATTGCTCCAACTGAAAATGATCTAAAATACCGAAAACAACTGGTACAGGGATATGTTCATGATTATGGAGCCGCTATGATGGGTGGTATTGGTGGACATGCCGGAATTTTTTCAAATACAAATGATTTAGCCAAACTATTTCAGATGTATCTACAAGAAGGTGTGTATGGTGGAAAAAGGTATTTAAATGCAAAAACCATTGAAGAATTTACCAGATGTGCATTCTGTAAAAAAAATAATCGCCGGGCACTTGGTTTTGACCGACCAGCAAAATCAGCAAAAAAGAGTTCCGTAGCAAAAATGGCATCTCCATACAGTTATGGGCATACAGGTTTTACGGGAACAATTGCCTGGGTTGACCCTAAAGAACAGTTTGTATATATATTCCTTTCAAACAGGGTATATCCTGATATTGAAAACAAAAAATTAGTTGAAATGAATATCAGACCAAAAGTACAGAAGCTTTTTTATGAATCGTTTAAGAATTAATCCATTATTGTCCAACCCATATTTTCAGCAAATTTACGAAGTTTTTTATCAGGTGCTACACAAATAGGATTTCCTGTTGATTTTAGAATAAACCGATCAGAGAATGAATCACCATATGCATATGCATCCTTAATTTGATACGAATTATCTACACAGAATTGACGAGCCCTAATTTCTTTTTCCTGCTCAATACAAATTAAGCCTAATGGTTTACCGGTTAACACATTATTCACGGTTTCCATATTTGAACAAATCACATCATCAAATTCTAAATGTTTGGCTATTGGTTTACATATATATGGTAAAGCAGCCGAAAGTAACACAATACAAGCCCCTTTTTTTTTATGATGTCCTATTTCCTGAGCCATCTCAGGTCTAATCTTATAAATAAGATCATGTTTCACAATCTGTTTTGATAATTCTGAAAGTTCAGTTTCTGATATACCTTTAAGCCATTTTGCCATTAATTCAGTAAGCTTAACAACATTTTTAAGCCTAAGTTTAAATATTATTGCAAGAATAATTGCTTTAACAAGATTTAAAGTAGAAATAAAGCCTTTTTTGTAGGCAGCTAACACTAATTCTTTTCCACTGTTTATTGTCAACAAAGTTTTATCTAAATCAAAAAATACTACATATGTTTTATTCTGCTCCAATTTTTATTTTTTTTGTATTTAAAAAATAATGCTTAGCTGAAGGATTGTAAATAAAATTTAATTTCCCGGGTAAAATATCAATTTCAAAATGATTGTCAAAAAACAGTTCACCATCAAGATGGTAAGCTGATTTAGAATCTACTTCAATAATAATTTTTTTAGATTGATAGTATTTTACTTTGGGATGTGAAACATGTTCTCCTCTTGGAACTTTCAGTAATATTACGAGCCTTTCAAATAAATTTAGTTTATTTACCATGCAAACATCAAGCAAACCATCATCTGCATATGCGGTTGGAGTAAGAAAAAAATCTCCTGCAAATCTACGTCCTATAGAAATCGTATTTAAAAAACAAACTGATTTATTTTGCTCACCATTAGCAGTTATATTCATTTTACGTTCCTTAAAAAACAATAAATTCTTAAGAATGTGCCAAATATATTTTCCTTTTCCACCTTGCTTAAGTTCACCGGGAGCAATATAATTTTCAGCTGCCACCTGCGCATCAAAACCTAAGCCCATTCCATTAAAAAACAAATTACCATTACATCTTCCAACATCAATTGGATGTATATTCGATTCAAAAAAAACATCCCAATCTTTTTGATTAAACCGCTCTGACCATCCCGGAATTTGAGCAAAGTCATTACCCGTACCAGCAGGAATTATACCCAATATACATTGAGGATAATCTACAAGAGAGCTTGCCATTTCGTTGAGAGTTCCATCACCACCCACAGCTACAATATGTGTAAATCCTTGTTCAGCAAGTTCTTTAGCAAGTTGCTTTGCATGACCATAATGTTGAGTTTTAACAATTTTCGCAGTAATATTTCGTTGGTTTAGTTGTTCTAGCAGCTCTTTTTCAATAAGTAATGAGATACCATTACCGGCCACAGGATTTACAATAAATGCCCATTGGGGCTGACTTGATATTTCCATAGTTTTTCACAAATGTTAGTAGAGCGTTTGTTAATTTATTAAGGCTGATTCTATTTTAGATTGTACCTTACTAATTATCTCCTGATCATTAAGATTTTCAAGTTCGCTATATGGTATTGGAGCATGTATTTTCGCTGATAGCTTTTCTGAATAACTAAAATAAAACCTATTTTTTGGTTTAAACTCATAAAATCCAACAAGGCTAACAGGCAGAATATCAAGTTCACTAGCTTTAAGCACATGTAAAAAACCTCTTTTAAACTTGCTCATTTCACCATTATTAGTTCTGGTTCCTTCAGGGAAGATAGCAACTGTCTGATTTTGTGTTTTTCTGATAAGCTGTTCAACCATTTGCTTTGTATTTCTTAAATCAGTACTTTTCATTGGTATATAATTAATAATTTCAAGAAATTTACCAAAAATTGGAATTTTCAACAAATGTGCCCTTCCAAACCATGAGATACCTGGACAAATAGCCATTACACCCATAATATCAAACATGCTGGCATGATTAGCCATTAATATGTATTTGCGTTCTTTGTTTATGTTTTCTTTTCCTTCAAGTTTAAAAGATTTACCAATAATAAT
>JAOZNO010000686.1 GCA_029933755.1 Bacteroidales bacterium
TAATCATTAAATTGAATTTTTTTATGGTTAGGATAAATAATTTGGGGGGTACATATCCATTTTGATGTGTCTATTTTGCTAAGCAAATTTGATAAAAACGGTCTGATATCATCAGCTGGGTAACCCCTTAAATCGCAAATTAAGCCTTTGCTTTCCATTATTGGGGGCATTAAGCTGTCAATTGCTGACATGCTAATTTTATCAAGGTTTATATAAATAATATTATTTTCAAGAAAATCATACCTTGTTTTATTTTTTAATTTACGATAGTAATTGCCTAGTCCCACAGCGTGTTTTAGTTGAATATCTTTACTTTTTCCATTAACTCCCTTAATAGAAAGAATACGAGTAGTATTCGGTTTACCCATTAATGACTTAATTTGGCTGTAATAAATTAAATACCCTGGAGTAGCAGCAGAAATATGTCCTTGCACATTCTTAAAATATTGTTCTGTAGAAACATTTTCTATTTTATTCACAACATCGCCAACTTCAAGCCCGATTTTATCGTCAAAAACTTTAGTAATAATCAATTTACCTTCTATCCATTCCCAGGCCAATGGCAGACAATACCATTCATCTGACTTGTGCCCTATATGGATGTGCCCATCCTTAAGTTTGGCGGTGAATTTACGTAGCGTATTTAGAAAATCATGTTCCGATTTATCATTGTAAGTGTCCTTAATTGCTATTTCAAATTCTTTTTCCCAATCCACAATAATCTCATCAAAATAAGGATAAAAGTGTTGGAATATATTCCATGTAATAACTAGGGAACCAAGTCGCTCATGAGTTTTTGATTTTTTTTCTTTAAATGCCTGTTGTAATTCAGTTAATTTTTCAATATCTGTCTTGGGGAATGTTTGCTTTTCATTGCCCCACAAGGATAGAGGTAATTGAATGCATAATCCCTCTGATATTTTTTCATCTATTATTTCACCGAGTTTAGGATAATTTTCAAATAATTGATAATCTCTTTTTTTCTGTATTTCCAAACAATAATTGTTATTAATACTATCTAGCAATTTAGAGGAAATAGTATAGTTTACATTTGAAAAACAATAAAAGCCTTCTGGTTTATTGTCCACAACCCTATTTAATTTAAGGTTGTTCAGATCAACTTTTTCCCATCCATATTCTTGCTTTACCTCTACTTCAAAATTATCCATCAAAATTGAGTCTACGCCACTATATATAACACCAAAACTAAGCATTTCTTCATTTCTGATATATGAACTAATTTCTTTTTGCACCCAATTTTTTTCGCATTTAAAATATTTTGGTTTCATGATTTTTGCCAGATTCAACATACTATATTTATTTATCGGTAAGATAAACAGACCAAGTGAATCTTGGGTATTACCTTTTATTAATAATTTTAACCGAATATTTTTTTGATGTAACTTACTTGCATCAAATTGATTGTAAACCTGAGGTAATTTATTTTTTGACTTAGGCTTATATCGATTCAGTCTTATGCTTTCATATCCAGAATTAAAAGTTCCATTTAACTCAACCCCTTTATGTTGCCATGCAATTACTTTGTAAGTGGTTGTATCAGATGGGGTGATTTCTGAAATATTAAAGGTGTCTTTTTCTGAATTTAGATAAATTTTTAAACTTGGGGCAATAGGCATAAATAGCTTTAATAAGCTGTCTTTAAGTGCATTTTCATTTGGGGCATCTTCAACTTTTGCTGCACCATATATAGCAAACTTGTCCCAGTCAACTTGTTGGCCTTCATCGCTTGGATGAAACCAGCGAACATAACCATAGAGTTTGGCAAAAGCTTTTAAATTGACTATTCTTCTATCTTGTTTATTGCAACTATTATTAATCAATGGAATCAGGATTAACAATAATGTACATTTTAAAAGTTTATAGTTTTTCAATGGTGTCATTTTTATATAGCTAAGTTATAGTAGATTGAGTAAGTTTATTAATTTATCATTGCAAAATGTCAGCCCAAAGATTGCAGTGAAAAATTAAATATCCAAATTTTCTGCAATCAAAATATAAAATAAATTTGAGGAATATGGTATTTTAGTATAGACAAGTGCATTGCTTTTAGATAATATCATACCCTTTTTATCGTTTTAATAAAAAACTAAAAAAATATGTGCGCAAAATATTCTGTAGTTTTTGTCTAGATTGTTATAGGATTAAACACTTCTCTTGCAAAATCGCAGAGCAATGTTAATATAAAACTAATTACATTAAGTTATCAGTTTACTGATAATAATACAGAACTAGCTAAACAGAAGCTTGGTGAAAGTGGAAAACTTGCTTATGAGCCGGGATTTATTTTTTCTTATGAATCTTTTGCTACACCTGCCGCATCAATTAAAGCATCAATGGCATTTTATTATGATAAAGCCTCTAAATTATCTGGGTTTCCACAAGTGTTAATTCGTTTTAGGCTTTTTAATGCTTTTAAGCATTCTATGTCAATGGGGCTTGGGCCAGCACTTTATTTCAGGCAAACTTGGGCTACAATTGAGGGCTATCAAAATGATGGTGTTTATTCCGGAACAGGAGACTGGCAATACAAAATGGCTTGGTTAAGTGGCGAGTTGGAGTATAATTACTACATCTCAAAAAATGCCAACTTATCAGTTTCCCTAAATTTAATTAATCCTGAATCTGTTGGTTTGGCAGTTGGTTATAAATATTGGATTAGTAAAAAGCCAAAAAGAAAAAGGGGCTGTATTTCATGCCCCAGTTTCCATTAACGCAACAACTAAATTTTTCTCCGCTTAAAGCGGATATATAAAAGCAAAGGTAATAAATTATATCTATTGTCCTGCTTTAAATTTCTTAAAAGCCTCATTTAACTGAGGAACTACTTTAAAGGCATCACCAATAATACCATAATCAGCTTCTTCAAAAAATGGTGCTTCAGGGTCTGTATTAATTGCAACCATTACTTTTGATCCATTAACACCTGCTAAGTGCTGTATTGCACCAGATATTCCAATGGCAATATATAAATTAGGCGCAACCACTTTTCCTGTTTGTCCCACATGTTCCTCATGAGG
>JAOZNO010000687.1 GCA_029933755.1 Bacteroidales bacterium
CTTAAAATATGCAATACAGATATTAAAAACATCCCAGAACATCTATACTAGAGCCGAAACATTGTCTAAAGTCTACCTCTAATTAATTACTTTGTTGTTGTAAATTGTTTATAGGTGGACTATAACCAACAATGCCCCAAAAATATCAGTCTTTGGGGTTAATTGTTTTTATTAATATCAGTTTTGCTATTCATTTATTGCTGTAACAGCAAATAATGATTTAAAAGACAATACCTGTTGTTTCTAAAGTGTTTCCTGCTTTTCAATAGCAAGTTGCCCTCTGTAGTGACCACACTCAGGACAAACACGGTGATACTGATGAGTAGCACCACAATTTGCACAAGTGGCTAAAGTTTTTGTTGTAGCTTTATAGTGTGTTCTTCTTTTGTCTCTTCTTTGTTTCGAGATTTTCCGTTTTGGATGTGCCATTTTTTCCTATTTATTATTCAGTTAATGATATTAATTATATAAATTTTTAAGTTTATCCCATCTAGGGTCAACTTCTTCTGATGAGCTTTCTTCGCCCATATGTTTTTCTATTTCCTCAAGCATTTCGTTATTGCAAGAACTTTCTCCTTTTTCATTATCAGGATGAATGTTTTGTAATGGAATTTGCAAATTAATGTAATCGTAAAAATGCTTAGATAAATCCAGCTTGTCTTCTTTTCTAGATAAAACCATGCGATCGTCAATATCTGTTAAATCAGATGTTTCTTCTCCGAAAACTACATATAGCTCTTTATCGAAACTTAATTTAATATCAAAATAATCAAGACATCTATCACACTGTACATTTGCTGAGCCTTCAATGTGAAACTCAAAGCCTAAATGCCTGCTTGTTTTTTCCATTAAAGCATCAACATCAAAGCTCAAATCTTTAATTTCTGTTTCAGGGTAATCGTTTAAAAAATCTTTAGAAATCTTAAACGAAAATTGATGTTTTCCATCTGCTAACCCAGAGTACTGTATGCTATATTTATTATTTTCCTTCACAATATGCCCGCAAAATAGTTCGCAAAATTAAATATAAATCTGAAAATAAAAAAATTGAATTTAAATTTTAAGGAAATAAACTTGACATTTGTGTAAATATAGTAAAGTCATTCTCTATATTTACAGACTATTAACCACAACTTTATACTTTGGATCTTCAATTATATTAACATCAATTATTTTTTCTGCATTTTTTAATAAAACTCGACAATCATGACTTAAATGTTTTAAATGTATTTTTTTGCCAACTTTAAGATAACGTTCAGAAATTCTATTCAATGCTTCAATAGCAGACATATCTACAACACGACTTTCAGCAAAATCTATAATTACCTCCTCGGGATCGTTTAGTACATCGAACTTTTCATTAAAAACAGTAACAGAACCAAAAAATAAAGGGCCATATATTTCATAATGCTTTACCCCATTTTCATCAATATGTTTTCTTGCCCGAATGCGTTTGGCATTATCCCAGGCAAAAACCAGGGCTGCAATAATAATTCCGATGATGACTGCTAATGCAAGATTATGAAGTATAGCAGTTACTAAGGTAACAAGAACCATTACAAAAATATCTGATTTTGGCATTTTATTGAAATTTTTAAAGCTAGCCCATTCAAATGTACCTATTGCTACCATAATCATTAATCCTGTTAAAGCGGCCATGGGTAGTTTTTCTATTAAACCAGCACCAAACATGATAAATACTAAAAGCATTACTGAAGCAACAATCCCTGACAGCCTTGCCCTTGCTCCCGATGAAATATTGATAAGACTTTGACCAATCATGGCACATCCTCCCATGCCGGAAAAGAAACCAGAAATGATATTGGCAGCTCCTTGTGCCACAGCCTCTTTATTGCCTCTCCCTCTTGTTTCTGTCATCTCATCGATAATATTCAATGTTAACAAACTTTCAATTAAGCCTACTGCAGCCATAATTGACGCATAGGGTAGAATGATAAGGAAATTATCAAAATTAAAAGGAACTTTGGGGATATGAAATGGTGGAAAACCTCCCTGGATTGAAGCAATATCACCCACAGTTTTTGTATCAATATCAAAAATAACAACTGCGGCAAAAACCGTAAGTATAGCGACTAAAGAAGCAGGAATAGCTTTTGTTAATTTTGGTAAGCCCCAAATAATAAGCATGGTAACCAATACTAAACCCAGTAAAATATATAATGTGTTGCCTGTTAGCCAATTGCCCGATATATCTTTAAATAAATCTAATTGAGACATGAAAATAATAATTGCAAGTCCGTTTACAAAACCAAATATTACGGGGTGAGGTACTAATCTCATGAATTTACCCAGTTTTAATAATCCGGCTCCAACTTGTATAATTCCGGCAAGCACCACGGTTGCAAAAATATATTCTACCCCGTGCGATTTTGCCAATGCAACCAGTACAATTGCAATTGCACCGGTTGCGCCTGAAATCATTCCGGGACGGCCTCCAAAAATGGAAGTAACCAAACCCATAACAAAAGCAGCATATAATCCGGTTAATGGTGATAGGCCAGCAATTAGGGCAAATGCCACAGCTTCAGGAACCAAGGCAAGTGCCACAGTTAAGCCTGATAATATTTCGGTTTTATAGTCGACTTTTTGCGACAGGTCAAATAAATTGAAATACTTTTTCATTTATAAATGTAGATTTATTATCCTCGGCATAGATTAAGACCGAAGAAGAATTAAAAAGAAGCAATAAGGTGGGTGTCTCTACATTAAAGGGAGGCAAACTTTATAAAGCAATTTGTGTTTTTTAAAGTGCGCAAAAGTAAGGCTTTTTCCAATAATTAGAAAAGCAAATAGTCTTAAAAGTTGTTAATTTATTAGGAGAAAAAATCCCAAAGCATTCATAACCTGATTAATTCCCCGCTAAGGCGGGGCAGGCTATGCGTTTTTTCTTGTTGGAATTGAGGCGTCAGACCTTGATGCTGTATATTAATACTGCAAAAGGTTTGCAACAGCCTGTCCCGAACTTGATTCGGGAAAAAGTCCGACAAGAAAAAATGCACCTTGGGTAAATTT
>JAOZNO010000688.1 GCA_029933755.1 Bacteroidales bacterium
AAGTCACTTACATGAGTCCATTTTTGAAGACCATCTTTCTCAATAGCTTTTTCCCAGTCAGCCTTTTCCGCATCAAGCGATACACTATAAATATCAAAGCCTTTAGGGTGAAACTTTTCATATAATTTCACCATATTAGGACTTTCTCTTCTACAAGGGCCACACCATGCCGCCCAAAAATCAATTAACACATACTTTCCTCTTAACGAAGATAGTTTTATGCTCTTGCCAGCCGGATTTGGAAGATCAATTTCAGGAGCTTCAGAACCTATTGCCAGATTGTTACTTTCCTTCAATTTATTGTGTAGTTCCAAAACCAATACGTTATCAGGATATTTTGAAAATAGCGATGCATCTAACTTCTTGTAAATTTCAAGATCTTCTTCAATGGACAAATTATCAATAAAAAACAATGTAGAAAGTGAGCCAATGTTTTCAAGAATTAACTTTCGGATGTGTTCTGTCTTTTCCTTCTCAACTTTTCTTGTTACTTCCTCAATTTTTTCGTCATACTCCTGAATTACATTAAAGGTAGTATATATTAATTCAGAGTTTTCAGAGCCCTTAATTTCCGGTGCATATAGATTGTTAATATCAGCATTTACATCAATTTTATCACCCGGATTAAGAATAAGAATAAGGTAATGTTCTTCATCAAACTTCAATCTAAAAAAATCTGTTTCTTCTATTTTAGCAGACAATGAAAATTTTCCTTTTGTATCAATCCTTGCAGATGTTACTATTGTTTGGGTAATAACATCTTCAACAAAAACTTCTTCAAATTTTGTATTATTTGTTACTACACCTTTTATTTCTATGTTGTTTTGTGAAAACATAACTGAGGTACTAATCAGAACTACCAAGAATTGTATAATTAAATATTTCATCATAATTATTATATTTTTTTTAGTTAATATTATTTTGCAGATTATATGAAAAAATCCCTATTAAGGGATAATATTAAAAACGCTTGGTATGTTTTATTATTGTATTGTATCTAGGCCACCTCTAACCTATTGTAATAAACTGGTATACCAAAAATGCAATATAAAATACAATTAATGAAATACCCATTCTTTTACCAATATGCCATTTATTCAGAATCATTAATACCAGCATACCAATTATTGATAAAATTAATAAACCTGTTGAATTAATCAACTCAGCAGTACCAATAGGGACTGTTCGCCCATACATAATGATTAATATAAGAAATGGAATTCCTAAACCAATAAGTATATCAAAAATATTTGAGGCTATTGCATTCGTTACTGCCATACCTCCACGATTTTGTTTTGCAACAATTATTGATGATAACATATCTGGAATTGAGGTTCCTACAGCTAAAACGGTGAGTGCAACAAGTGCTTTAGGAATCTCTAGAATTGCAGAGATACTTATTGCACTTTCAACTAAAACCCAACTGGCTAGACCTATTATTAGAATAGATCCAAAGAATACAAAAAAAACATTTGAACTAATACTGAAAAATTTAGCCATAATAAAGTCTATAGGCTTTACGAGCTGATTTAGCCATTTAACAACAAAGCTTTTCTCCTTATTTATTTCTTTTATGTTTTCATGAATATCTTTTACTTCAGGTTCAAACGGAACAAGCTTTCGCCAAATGATAACAAGGTACACATAAAAAACATAGAGTAAAATAAAAAGTATTCCTTCTAATAAAGTAATATTTCCATCAATAAAAACTGAATATAAAAATAAAACGGCAACAAAATAAAATAAAAGATCTCGTAATACGATATGCCAATTTACCTTAAAAGGTTTTATTAAACCAACCACACCTGCAATAACCAATAAATTAAATATAGCAGAGCCTACTATGGTTCCCATCCCTATTTGTTCATGATTACCAGGTTTAATAACCGCAATAATTGCAACAAAAAGTTCGGGAGCACTTGACCCAACAGCCATTAGGGTTGCACCAGCTGCATCTGAGGATAGTTTTAATTTTTTGGCAATCTCATCAAGAGATTCAACAAAATAATCATCACATACTTTGGCCAATATATAGAAGGATAATAATAAAATAAAAACCACCAATAAAAGCATCAGATTGGAATATGTTTTCTAAGCGTTTTTAATGAGGTAATTTGCCCCCGCTGGAAAGAAATAAATATGCTGTTTAGACACCTATTTATCAGCACCAACAAAGCATTCATTAATAATTGAAAGAAGTTGTGGAATCTTTATTGGTTTAGAAATATAGCCATCAAACCCTGCTTCAAGAATTTCTTCCCGTTCACCAGACATAGCAAAAGCAGTTTGAGCAATAATGGCAACACCTGTTTTTGTCTCTTTTATATACTTCATTGCCTCGTAACCATTCATTTCAGGCATTTTCAAATCCATCAGAACTAGGTCTATAGAATTAGACTTAAAAAGATCAACTGCTTCCTGACCATTTTTTGCCCACACTACTTTAGCCCCCGTTCTGTTCAATACCTCTTCTAGAAATAAATAGTTTATCTCCTCATCCTCAGCCACTAATATTGCTTTTTCTTTCCAGTTGTATGAATCAAACATTCGCTGTTTAATAGATTATTAAAACCAAAATTAATTTTCAAATATAGACAAAAATAACAAATCCTTTGCAATATAAAAAAGATATTTTCACTTATTAACTTTTATTTGAATACTTACAGCCTTTGCATAAAACCATGTTTCCTATGTCTCTGATAAAAACATGTAAAAAATGAAGACCTGTTCCACACTACTCCATAAACTTTTGAAGTCTTAATTTTCAGGAGTTTATTTTGCAAATCTAAGATATATATTTTTCTAAAAATTTGACAATTAATACGAAAATGAAACAAAACGTTAACACTTAAGGAACTATATCGAAATAACTTGACCATTTAAGTTTATTCCTTAACAGTTCCTGAAATTTCTTGAACCCGAATAAAATTTGTAAAGAATTGGGTATTTGCCTGCAAAGGATTTTTTAAAAAATATAAGTAACTACTCAGCCACCTAATGGTCAAAAAAATGCCAGTAGAGTAGAGTGAAAGG
>JAOZNO010000048.1 GCA_029933755.1 Bacteroidales bacterium
ACATTTTCACTTTTAATAGGATTACCCGCTAAGCGGCTTTTCGGAGTGCCGTCAATTATTGAATTATTTGTTAGTGAAGGCGTGGCTTGCAAATTAAAATGGAACAAATTTATTGTAACATGCTGTTTTCAAATGAGCCACACCTTCACTTTTCAGATTTAAGCTTGTTATCAACTTAAGAAGTATGATAATATTTATAAAACGCCACTATAGTTTCAATACCTTTATAGAAATTTTCAAGAGGAAAATTTTCATTTGGTGAATGAATTGCATCCTCTTCCAAACCAAAGCCCATTAATATTGATTTTATTCCCAAAATTTCTTCAAAAGTTGAAATAATTGGAATACTACCACCACTTCTTGTAGGAACTGGCGTTTTACCATACACCTCAGTATAAGCTAATTCAGCAGCCTTGTATGCAGGCATATCAATTGGCGAAACATATCCTTGCCCGCCATGCAATGCAGTAACTTTTACTTTTGCAGTTGGTGGTACAATTGCTTCAATGTGTTTTATAAATAGTTCACTAATTTTTTTATTATCCTGATTAGGTACAAGCCTCATAGAAACTTTAGCATAAGCTTTTGAAGGTAATACCGTTTTTGCACCTTCACCTGTATAACCACTCCAAATTCCATTTACATCAAGCGATGGTCTGATTCCGGTACGTTCATTGGTACTATAACCTTTTTCTCCATCAACCACATCTATATCAAGGTTTTTCTTATATTTTTCAAGATCAAAAGGAGCTTTGGCCATTTCCTTGCGTTCTTCGTCACTCACTTCTATCACATCATCGTAAAATCCGGGAATCGTAATTTTTCCATCACCATCGGTTAAAGAAGCAATAATTTTTGTTAACACATTGGCAGGATTAGCAACCGCTCCACCAAAAAGTCCAGAGTGTAAATCTTTATTTGGCCCGGTTAGTTCAATTTCCATAAAGCTTAATCCTCTTAAGCCAGTAGTAATTGAAGGAATATCACGTGCAATCATTCCAGTGTCCGATACAAGAATAATATCAGCCTTTAGCATATCCTTATGTTCTTTACAGAATTCGCCCAGATTTGGAGAGCCAATTTCTTCCTCTCCTTCAATCATAAATTTGATATTACAGTTCAACTTGCCAGTTTTATTCATAATTTCAAAAGCCTTAGCATGCATAAAAGCCTGTCCTTTATCATCGTCAGCACCACGGGCATAAATTTTCCCGTCTCTGATTTCTGGCTCAAAAGGTTTACTGTGCCATAGTTCAATTGGGTCAACCGGCATTACATCCATATGTCCATAAACCAAAACTGTAGGTAATGCCGGGTCAATTATTTTCTCAGCATAAGTAACCGGATTGCCTTTCGTTTCCATAACTTCTGCTTTGTCCACTCCTGCATTTAACATCGCCTGCTTCCAGTATTGAGCAGCTTTATACATATCATCTTTATGTGCTTCAATTGAACTTATTGATGGTATTCTAATCAGTCCAAAAAGTTCTTCTAAAAAACGATCTTTATTTGCCTCTATATAATCTTTTACTTCGCTCATTTAAATATATTTTAAGGTTTTTTACAAAAATAATCAATTCGTAGTTCTATTTCAATTTTCTAAGAAAAATATTACAATGAAGACCCGAATATAAAGTGTTTAATAACTCAACGTATCATAAACAATTAAAATCTTATCAACAACTATTCATATTTGTCAAAACTTATAGATTACTATCATACTGTAATATACATTTATTCATTAAGCCATTACTATAAGTTGTGTTAATTATAAAAAAGTTGCGATACAATTGTTTTTATGTAACAATATGTTTACTTTTATAGTTATTAATTTGTCATTTACTAAATATTTTTTGCAAAAAACTACTTGTTATGGAAAACTTAATTTATTATTTAATTGGTATAGCTGTTTTAGGATTAGCTTATGCTTTGTGGAAAACACGTAAGGTTTTCTTACAAGAAGAGGGAACTCAAAAAATGAAAGATACTTCTTCCTATATAAGCAGCGCATCACTTACCTTCATAAAAACAGAATATAAAGTATTGTCTGTATTTGTTGTTTTACTAGGCGTTCTTCTATTTCTTCAAAGTCGTTCAGTCGAAGATTCTAATATCTTTCTTGTTGTTTCATTTATCGTAGGTGCTACATTTTCTGCATTAGCTGGATATTTAAGTATTTATGCATCATCTAAAACACATAGTAGAACGGCTAATGATGCTGAAACCTCAATTAGTAAAGCATTTACAACTGCTTTTTCTTCAGGTTCAGCTGTTGGCATTGCTTATATAACACTTGCAGTAATTGGTTTAGCAGGCTTATTTCTATCATACCAGTTATTTGGTATTGAGTGGGGCTTAACTACTGCATTAAATGGTTTAACAGGCTTTGCCCTTGGTGCTTCTACCGTAGCTCTTTTTGACAGAATTATTGGTGGAGTTTATGCACAAGCAGCAGATGAAGGAAAGGCACTTGTTCTTAAATCAGAAGAAGCGATACCTGAAAACACTTTGGTAAATCCTGCTGAAATAGCAAATAATGCAGGTATAAATGTAAACAATGTTAGCGGAGCAGGCTCTGATTTATTTGAATCGTTTGTTGCAGCCATTATTGCTGCCATGTTATTAGCTGTTCCTTTTGTAAATGCAGATGCCATACAAAATTATTTTTCTTTTGGTCCGGTTTTATTACCATTAACTATTATGGCCATTGGTATTCTAAGCTCAATAACAGGAAACTTTTTAGTAAGAACCGTGGAAACTGAAAGCTTTTGGACAAGTTATCGTTTTTCAACATATATTTCAGCAGCTATTTTAGCTACAGCTTCATTTTTCATAATAAAATATATGCTACCTGCTGAGTGGGAAGTTAGCAAGTCAATAGGTAATAGTTTAATGATTACAAAATATCAATCACTTGGTATTTTTTGGGCAACATTTATAGGTATTGGTTCTGGTGTTTTACTAGGTTTATTTACTGATTATTTCACAATAAGTGGAAAGCCGGTAAACTCTGTAATTGAAAAATCGTTTAAAGGTTACTCGTCAAATATCTTATCAGGTTTGTCCACCGGGACTTTATCAACATTTGCTCCTGTGTTAATAATAGCTATTGCTATAGCAGGTTCTTATTATTTTGTAGGTTTTTACGGTGTAGCAATAGCAGCAGTAGGTTTATTGGCAAACACAGGAATTATTCTTGCAATTAATTCTTATAGCCCAATAACTAAAAATGCTGATAGCTTGGCAAAAATGTCAGCTTTGAGTGCTGAAACAATACAAACGACTAGCGAATTAAAAGAAATTGGTAATAGAAAAGTGCTAATCGTAAAAGGTTTTACAGTTTCTGCAGCTGCACTAACAGCTTTTGCATTATTTGGTGCATTTATTCAAAAAACAGGTATTTCTTTATTTCAAATTTCTGATCCTCTAATTATTGGAGCCATTTTAACGGGAGCTATGATTCCATTTGTATTTTCCGCTGTAGTTATTAATGCGGTAGGTGAAGTGGCTAATAAAATTCTTAATGAGGTAAACAGACAGTTTAATGAAATTCCTCAATTAAAAGCAGCACTTGATATTTATAAAAAATATTATGGTGATCCAAACGTTCCTAACGAAGAAGAACAAGCTGTTTTAGAGGATGCCGAGGGCAAAGCTGAATATAATGACCTTGTAATCCTTTCAACTTATAACTCTGTAAGAGAATTAATTATTCCTCTTGCTATCGCTATTGCTATTCCGGCTATAGTTGGGTATTTTGGTGGTGCAGAACTTCTTGCCGGATTACTTACCGGACTAATTCCTGTAGGTTTTATTTTAGCTATATCACAAGCAAATTCAGGTGCAGTTTGGCATAGTGCTAAAAAAGAAATAGCCAAAGGTGTCGTTTGGAATGGTGAAACTTATGGTACACACTCAGAAGTTTATGAAATTGCAACAGAAGGTGATAATGTTGGTAAACCTCTTAGAAATGTTTCAGCACCGGCACTGAATATTTTAATTAAATTAAGCACAATTATTGCATTAATTATTGCATCAGGAATTATATAAAAAAATAAAAACTATGATAGGAAGTGATTGTACATTTAATGGAATTAAATTGTATGGAAAGGTAGAAATTGTTGACTCTTTCCCAGATATTAAAGTTGAGATTGTTAACTCTTTTGCTGATTTAAAAGTAGAAAAGGTAAGCAGTTTTGCTGATGAATGTGGAAAATGGGAAATTGTTGATTCTTTTGGTGATTTTAAAGTTCAATACGTAGACTCTTTTGGTGATATTAAAGTTGAATTTGTTAATTCGTTTCCAGGAGTGAGCTGATTTACAACCATACACAGTAAGTTGCAGCCCTAATAAGCCCCTATATTATAACCATATAGGGGTTTGTTATTATAATCAAAAAACTGTCTGTAAATAGCAGACTCCTTTTATTTAATATTTCCTTATAAAATTATTGTAACTACTCAGTCACCCAATGGTCAAAAAAATACCACATATTCACAGATTTTAAAACAAGCTTTGCTTGTTTTTCTGTGAAAATCAATAAAATTGATTTTTTAAATCTGTGAACAGCTTCAGCCCTCAACGCAGTTAATCTGTGGCATATAATTGTTTATGAGGTCTATAAGTATACTGAATAGTAACAAATTATTATACATTTTTAGCACCAAAATATTAGCTCTTTAATAAAAAGACATCAAAACCTATTGTATAATATGAATTAAATAAACATTCTCTTTTACAGATACAAAAATAATAAATCTTACTTTTGCAGAATTCTAAGCTCAATAACTATTTTATAGAATAACTTGTAATAAAATGAATGAATCTTTACTACATGCACTGATAAAACTATTTGCTATAATTGCCAATGTAAAACATTTTAAAAACCATGACATTGCAATAACTGTAGTTGAAAAATATTTTTATCGTAACTACGGTAAATCACAATCAGAAAAATGCACCCTGTATTTTAATGAGCATTTACAAAAATATCATCTTAATACCCCCAAAAAAACAATACCCGGTATTTCGGTTTATCATGAGCGAATAGAAGAAATTTGCTCTGAAATAAATACTGAATTTGAACAAAAACAAAAATTTTGGCTTACACACCAGTTACTTGAATTTTTAGCAGACAGCGACTATGACAGTAATGACGAGTTAGAGTTGGTAAATGATATTGCTCGCAGCTTTAATATTGACAAAGATGATTTTGAGCAGAGTAAGAATCTAATAATCAGCGAGAATGATTCCATTATGCTTACGGATAAGATTTTGGTAATAAATGGAGATAAGCATTTTTCACATCCACAAGCAAGACATCTCTATAATGAAAATATGCTCGGTAAAATATATGTTCTAAAGCTTAAGAATACAGACATTTACTTACTGAAATATTTTGGAGAAAGAAATCTGTTTTTGAACGGAATAAATATTAAACCAAAAAGAACTTACGTATGGGCAGTTGGTGCTGTTATAAGAGGCAGACTTATTGATCGCATTTATTACAGCAATATAGTAAGTGCGTTTATTCATAAAACAAATGTTTCAAGAATTGAATTAAAAGCAAATAATGTCTCCTATACATTTAAAAACAGTACAAAAGGTTTAGAAAATTTTAGTTTTGAAGCTGAATCAGGTCAATTAGTTGGTATTATTGGTGGTAGTGGGTCAGGTAAATCTACTTTACTAAATGTTTTAAATGGTAATTTAATTCAAAAAACAGGCGAGATTTCAATAAATGGTTATAATATTCATTCTGAAAAAGAAAAACTGAATGGTATTATTGGTTATGTACCACAAGAAGACCTTTTGTTTGAGGAACTAACTGTATATCAAAACCTTTATTATAATGCAAAATTAAGCTTTCGTACATGTAATGAAGAACAGATTAACAACATTGTTCATAAAACAATTAGTGATTTTGATTTAAAAGAAGCTACAGATTTAAAAGTTGGCGATCCACTAAATAAAATTTTGAGCGGTGGACAACGAAAAAGGCTCAATATTGCCCTGGAATTAATGAGAGAGCCAGCTCTCCTATTTGTTGACGAACCAACTTCCGGGCTTTCATCAATGGATTCTGAAAAAATAATAAACTTGTTAAAAAGGCAAACTTTTAAAGAAAAATTGGTCATAATAACGATTCACCAACCTTCCTCTGATTTATACAAGCTTTTTGATAAGATCATTGTTTTAGATCAGGGTGGAAAATTCATTTATTCTGGAAACCCGCTAGATGCAATTTCATATTTTCGCAGACAGGGTAATTACATTAATCCTGATGATAATGAATGTGTTACCTGTGGAAATGTTAAATCAGAACAAATACTACGTATTGTTGAATCAAGATTAGCAAATGAATTTGGAAAACTAAGTCGTAAAAGAAAAAGACCACCCAAAGAATGGGCGGAACTGTACAAAGCAGAAATCAATACCAAAAAAAACCTTGAGCCTATTGAAAAAAAGAAATTACCTGATAATAATTTTAATGCACCAAAGCGCTTTGGTCAATTCAAAATCTTTTTCAACCGTAACTTGATATCCAAATTAAGTAATCGGCAATATGTTCTACTGGTTCTGCTTGAAGCTCCTATTCTTGCGTTTATACTCGCTGTATTTACCAAGCATTATACAGGTTCTGAAAAATTTCCTGATCAATATATATTTGCATATAATGAGAATTTACCTGTTTACATTTTCATGAGTGTAATTGTGGCCTTGTTTTTAGGTCTTGTAATCAGTACAGAGGAAATTCTGAGAGATAAAAAAATAATTAAACGAGAGTCATTCCTAAATCTTAGCCGATCAAGTTATATTAATTCAAAAATAGTTTTGTTAATAATCATTTCAGCAATTCAAGCCTTATTATTTGTAATTGTAGGTAATAGTTTTTTGGAAATAAATGGACTGTATTTTGCCTATTGGCTGATGTTTTTTAGTGCTGCAGTTTGTGCAAACTTAATAGGCTTAAATATTTCATCGGCATTTAATTCTGTAGTTTCAGCATATATTGCAATACCTTTTGTATTGGTTCCCCAGTTACTTTTAAGTGGTGCAGTGGTCGATTTTAGTAAAATGCATAAAGATATTAAATCAGCAAAATACACACCTGTTTATGGCGATTTAATGACATCGCGTTGGGCATATGAAGGCTTGATGGTTGAGCAATTTAAGAATAACCCTTTCCAAAAGAACTTTTTTGATGTAGATCAGAAATTGAGTCAGACAAACTATCTGATTTTATATTATATTCAAAAACTACAAAGTACTTATGCAAACCTATCAGAAATACAAAAAGATACAAATACAATAAACAGGCAAATTCTTTTATTAGAAAATGAACTAACAAAGCTGAGTATTACTTATAGTGACAGTACTTTTTTAGAACTTGCAAAAAAAGTTTCTAAAAACTACAAATCAGATGAATACAAAGATTTATTTACTAATAAGCTAAACATTTTTAAAAATATACTAATTGACAGTTTAAAAACTTACAGAAAAGAAAAAGAAATTATCTACAACAATTTAGTTCAAACATTAGGTAGTGAAAAAGCATTTAATAAGTTAAGAAAAGATAATCAAAACCAGCGAATTGCTAGCTATGTCTTAAATAATTTCTCAGTTCAGAAAATCAAAGTGAATAATAACGAAATTATTCAACTAAAAGACCCCATATACCAATTTCCAAATTCTGAATTTGGAAGAGCATACTTTTATGCTCCGGTAAAAAACATTTTTGGTATAATAGTAGATACTTTTTGGTTTAACCTATTTGTTTTATGGGTTACAACTGTCCTAATGTATGTATTATTGCAAATGGATATCATCCGAAAAGGAATGGAGTACTTTGAAAATATAAAAGCACTAAAAGGTTGGAGTAAAAAAGTGCTGAGGGTATAAGTCAGTATTTAAATGTTTCAACTACAACCAAAAAGTTAATATATTGTTGTTTTCTAATAAGTTTGAAAAGATACAAATGCAGTTAACTGATGAGCAAATAAAAATACTTGAAAGTAAGGGCAATATAAAAATTAATGCAATTGCCGGGTCTGGAAAAACCACAAGCCTAATTGAATACGCAAAGTTAAGAGGAAAATCACGAATATTGTATCTGGCATTCAACAAATCTGTTAAGATCGAGGCTGTTACAAAATTTCAAGAAGCTGGTTTAAAAAATGTTCGGGTTGAAACAGCACATTCCTTGGCATATTCATATATTGTTAAAAATAGCCGATACAAACTTTGCCACGGCTATACAAGTTTTCAAACAAAAAACATACTTAAAATAAAGCCATTTGGTGAAAAATTAAACGATTTTGTTTTAGCTAATCATGTAAATAAATTTGTAAACTATTTTTGCAATAGCACGGCTAAACAAGTTAAAGAATTAGATTATTCGCAATTAGTACATGAACCAAAAGCAAAAAAGTTTGTACAAAAATATTACGAAAACATTGAAAAGCTTACTCGTTTATTTTTAGCCAAAATGGACAAAGCAGAAATTGAACTTATTCATGATTTTTACTTGAAAAAATTTCAATTATCAAGTCCTATTCTTAATTTCGATTTTATATTATTTGACGAAGGGCAGGATGCCTCGCCAACCATGCTTGATATTTTTTTAAAACAAAATAGCACCAAAGTTATTGTAGGTGATATTCACCAACAAATTTACGGTTGGAGGTTTGCGATTAACTCTTTGGATAAAGTAAATTTTACAGATTATTACCTGACAAAAAGTTTCCGCTTTAATGCTGAAATTGCAGAACTGGCGGTAAAAATATTAAATACAAAAAAACATTTTACAGAGATTAAACCAATTCAAATAAATGGCTTAGGAAAAAACAATAAAACAAAAACAAGGGTTACACTCGCAAGAACAAATGTTACTTTACTTATAAAAGCAATTGAATTACTAATTGAAGACAGCAAAATAAACAAAATATATTTTGAAGGAAACATAAGCTCATATACATATGCAGCAGACGGAGGTTCAATTTACGACATCCTGAATCTGTATAATGGTTATCATAAGCTCATTAAAGATAAGTTGATAAAATCGATGAAAGACTTTGAGCAACTTGAAGAGTATGCAGATAAAACAGACGATGCTCAAATGAAAATGATTATTCAGGTTGTAAAAAAGTATACGAACCAACTGCCATATTTGATTAAACAATTGAAAATAAATCATGTAAATGATAATGAAAAGCAGGAAGCAGACATGATTTTCTCAACTGTTCATAAAAGCAAGGGTATGGAGTATGATGAAGTAAATATTCAAAATGACTTTATCTCAGAAGAGAAAATAAAAAAACTAGTGGATGATAAAGAGGCTAAATTTGACCCTAAAGGCTTGGCAGAAGAAGTAAATATGCTTTATGTTGCGATAACAAGAACAAAAAATATCCTTAAAATCCCCTTTGATCTATTGCCTTTATCTGAGCAGACAGAATATGAAAAATATAAAAATATAATTGTTGAAGATGCACCAATACATATTTCAGATAATCATAAAACAGAAAGGAGTAACGATTACCAGAACAAAATTAAAGAAACTCATAAACAAGCATATCAAAAATGGACAACGGACTTAGACGATAAATTAACCGAAATGTTTTGCTTTGGTATTCCCATTAATGAAATAGCAGAATGCACCAATAGAACTGTAGGTGCAATAAGATCAAGAATAAAAAAACTAGAATTACGGGATAAGTATCCTGACTAGCAAAATTTACAACATCTCTTTTTTAGCTAAAATATTAGCTCTTTATCGTATTTTTCAGTACCTTTAGCTAAAATATTAACTGCAATGATAAATTATAGTATTCAAAAAACTCCTAGTGAACTATTAAAAGAAATTGCTTTAAAGCATCGTCTTTTACGTAAGCATGCAAAAATGTCGCAGGCAGAATTGGCAGAACGCTCAGGCGTTTCTTTAGGAAGTCTCAAAAGGTTTGAGAGTACAGGTAAAATCTCACTTGAATCATTATTGAAATTATTAAATATACTTGGTAACTTACATGAATTTGAAAATATTATGGAACTAGGTGAGAGCCTTAAAGATGTTGAGAAGTTGTTTAGTGATAAAACTCGTTAGCCATGAATAAAATTAGTAAACTGATCGTTTCTATAGATTTTGGTGAAGACGAAACGGAAGTTGGAGAGTTGATAAGTGAAAATGAAAAAATTTACTTTAAATATAATTCAGAATTTATTAAAAAAGATCTAAAAATTTCGCCTTTTAAATTGCCATTATCAACTAGAATTTATTCGGCAGAAAGAGAACCTTTCGATGGGCTTTATGGTGTTTTTAATGATTCTTTACCTGATGGGTGGGGAAAGTTGTTATTAGACCGAAAATTGCTATCCATGGGTGTTTCACTTAATAATATTACACCTTTAGATAGACTTGCTTTTGTGGGTGTAGGTGGAATGGGAGCTTTAAAATATCGTCCGGAAATTAAATCAGCATATAATCAAGAACTATCTTTAGAACTGGATGAGATTGCAAAAAATACGAGCCTTGTTTTAGAAGGTATAGATACAGATATTTTAGATGAACTTTATCAAATGGGTGGCTCCTCAGGTGGTGCCAGACCAAAGGTATTTATCTTATACAATCCTGAAAAAGAGCACATAATATATAACCAACAATCTCCACCAAGAGGATATGAACATTGGATTATTAAGTTTCCTTCATCATCAGATTCGGTAGATATTGCAAATATAGAATACGCTTATTATAAAATGGCTATTAGCTGTGGATTAGAAATGAATCCCTGTAAATTATTCAAAGGTAAATCTGGCAAATTATATTTTGGGACAAAACGATTTGATCGTAATAAAAATAAGAACTTTCATTTACATTCAGCCAGTGGACTAATGCATGATAACTACAGAATGAGTTTCATGGATTATGGGCATTTAATGGATTGTGCATTCCGACTTGAAAACCATATAAGTGCTTATACAAAAATTATAAGCTTAGCAACATTTAATATATTTTCACACAATCAGGATGATCATAGCAAAAATTTTTCATTCCTTATGGATGAAAATGGGAAATGGAAATTTGCTCCTGTTTACGATTTAACTTTTTCTTTTTCAGCATTAGGACACCATAGCACAATGGTGGCAAGTGAAAGTAAATTTCCTAAAAAAAAGCACCTGTTAAAATTAGCAGAGCATTATTCAATTAAAAATATTAATGAAATTATTGAACAAACAAAAGAAACAATAGCCAATTGGGAAAAATATGCCAAGGAGGCAGGTGTAACCACCGTTTCTATGAAAAAAATTACTGCGGTTTTAAATACGATGTTATGATTATATTGCTTATTCAGAGATATCCCATATCTTAAAAAGATAATGCTTACATTCAATAAATCCTTGAATTAAGGATTTATTATTGACGATTTAAAGTAATATTTATAAAAAACACCCCCAGACAATTATTGCCTGAGGGTGTTTTTTTACAATTAATTTTATGAGCTAGCTCACTTTTTCAACTGCTCCCTGATTTATTCTCATTTTATAGAAAGATCTATAAACAAAGTATAAAGCAGTTGCTAAAAAAGTAAGTCCCAAATAAATAGCTATTCCTCTAAATTCAGGTGCAATAGCAATTTCCAT
>JAOZNO010000689.1 GCA_029933755.1 Bacteroidales bacterium
GACTTAGGATCTAGTGCCGAGAGGCGTGGGGGTTCGAGTCCCTTCATCCGCACATAATAAAATTAAAAAATGAAAAAATAAACCGCCCTTTCTAGCGACAAAACGCAGTTTAGGGCGGTTTTTTAAATTATTACTTATGGAAGTTATTAAAGAACAAATTGACGATTTAAACGCAAGCATTAAAATTCAACTTATTAATGATGATTTTAATCCAAAAGTTGAAGCTGCATTAAAGGATATTAAGAAAAAAGCCAACATGAAAGGCTTTAGACCGGGAATGGTTCCAATGGGTCTGGTAAAAAAAATGTATGGACAATCAGTTATAATTGACGAAGTAAACAAACTGGTTTCTGAATCGTTAACAAAGTATATAACTGACGAAAAAATCAATATTATTGGTGAGCCAATACCTGGAGAAAAGCAAGAGAGAATTGATTTTGATACTCAAAAAGAGTTTGATTTTATTTTTGATATTGGTTTACGTCCTGAATTTGAGCTTGCCTTAAATAAAAGGCTAAAAATCCCATTTTACAATATTCAGCCCGGCGATGAATTAATTGAAAAATATATTGAGCAGCATACCAGTAAACACGGTACAATGAATACCCTTGAAGAAGTAGTTGAAGGCGTATTTATGAAAGGTGATTTAGTTCAATTAGATTCAGAAGGAAATAATTTAGAGGATGGCATTGTTAAAGAAATGGCATCTATTTCTTATGAGCATATCAAAGATGAAAAACTTAAAAAAAGCTTTATTGGCGCAAAAATTAACGATGAAATAAAACTTGATGTTAAAAAAGCTTTTTCTGGTGATGCTGAGCTTGCAGGTGTTTTAGGGATTGAAAAAGAAGAAATAGAGAATTTATCACCTGATTTTAAATACATTCTTAAAGAAATTAGCAAATTTGATAAAGCAGAACTTAACCAGGAGCTTTTTGATAAAGTTTATGGTGAGGGCGAAGTAAAATCAGAAGAAGAGTTTAAAGAAAAAATTATTGCTGAAATAAAAGTAAATTCAGTTCGTGATAGTGATTACAAATTTCTTTTAGATACAAGGGAAAAATTAATTTCTAAATTTGAGGTGCCATTACCAGAAGATTTCCTTAAAAGATGGTTGTTATTGAAAGAGGAAAATAAAGAAATTAATAAAGATGAATTTGAAAAAGATTTTCCTAAATTCATGAAGGATATTAAATGGCAACTTATTTCAGCAAAAATTGTTGAAGAACAAAAAATTGAAGTAAGCCCTGAGGAAGTAAAAGATTTAGCTATTCAATATACCGAAATGCAGTTTGTTCAGTATGGTTTGCCAGCAGGCTCTTTCCCTAAAGAGCAATTAGAGCAGTATGCTACTGAGCAATTTCTTAAAAAAGAGGATGAGGTAAGAAAGCTTTATGATAAGAAATTTGAGGATAAAGTAGTTGAGTTTATAAAAGAAACTGTTAAACTTGATGAAAAAGACGTAAGTGTTGAAGATTTTAATAAATTGTTTGAAACGGATAAGTAGACTGTCAGGACTATTTATTTTTACGTATTATAAAAGAAGTTCTAAAAACAAAAAAACATAATAATTTAAATTAAGATGCTACGTTTTTAATATCTTTATGGTTTAAAATGTAGTTCTAACAAATTATAACATTATGATACCAAAAGACGAATTCAGAAAATACGCAACTAAACATATGGGTATTAGTAGTATAAGTCTGGATAATTACCAGTCAATTTACAACAATTATATTAGCCCAACTATTATTGAAGAGCGCCAATTGAATGTTGCTTCAATGGATGTTTTTTCAAGATTAATGATGGATAGAATCATTTTTTTGGGTGTACCTATTGATGATTATGTTGCAAATATCATTCAGGCACAATTGCTTTTTTTAGAATCTACGGATCCATCAAAAGAAATTCAAATTTATTTTAATACTCCCGGTGGATCTGTTCATGCAGGTCTGGGTATTTATGATACTATGCAATATATTAATCCTGACATTTCTACAATTTGTACAGGAATGGCTGCCTCAATGGGTGCGGTATTGCTAACAGCAGGAACGAAAGGTAAGCGTTTTGCATTAAAACACTCAAGGGTAATGATTCATCAACCAATGGGTGGTGCACAGGGACAAGCTTCTGATATTGAGATTACTGCACGTGAAATTCAAAAATTAAAGAAAGAACTTTATGATATTATTGCCCATCACTCAGGTAATACCTACAAACAAATTGAAAAGGATTCTGACCGTGATTATTGGATGACTTCAACAGAAGCCAAAGAGTATGGTATGATTGACGAAGTTTTAGTGAAGAAATAGAAGAATCAAGTTAAAAGATAGAAGGTGAAAGTCGATAGCAAATAGGCTTTTACCTTTTGTTCTAAAAATAAATTACAATGGAAAAGTGCTCGTTTTGCGGAAGGACTAAGAAAGAGGTGAATGTATTAATTGCAGGTGTTTCTGGACATATTTGTGACAGTTGTATTGAGCAGGCACATACAATTATTGCGGAAGAAACTAAGGAGAAAGAAAGTTTTAATCTTAACGATATAAAGCTTTTAAAACCCATTGAGATTAAATCATTTATTGACCAATATGTAATTGGACAAGATGATGCAAAGAAAGTTTTAGCAGTTGCTGTTTATAATCACTATAAAAGACTAAAACAACAAAATCAGGATGATGATGTTGAAATTGAAAAGTCAAATATTATAATGGTTGGTGAAACCGGAACAGGAAAAACTTTGTTGGCTCGTACTATAGCAAGAATGTTACATGTACCTTTTACCATTGTTGATGCTACGATTTTAACTGAAGCGGGTTACGTTGGTGAAGATATTGAAACGATTTTAACCCGACTTTTACAAGTTGCTGATTATGATGTTCAGGCAGCCGAAAGAGGTATCGTATTTATTGATGAAATTGATAAAATTTCGCGTAAAAGTGATAATCCTTCAATAACCAGAGACGTTTCTGGAGAAGGGGTTCAGCAAGGATTATTGAAATTACTTGAAGGTTCTATTGTTAATGTTCCA
>JAOZNO010000690.1 GCA_029933755.1 Bacteroidales bacterium
TCTAGTATTACCATTTTAAGTTTTTGATTTCGTCAATGTTAATTGTATTATGATGCCTGTAAAGACGTATGATTAATGCAAGAGCAACAGCTGTAACACCAAATCCGATTACAATTGCTGTTAAAACTAAGGCCTGAGGAACGGGATCAACCATTTTTTGTGAACTTTCAAGTGCCATGGGTGAGAAAATTGGTGCTGTACCACCACTAATATAACCAATAGCTACAAACAGTAAATGTAAACCTGAATCTAATATCGATAATCCTATGACAATCTTAATTAGATTTCGTTTTACAAGTATTGCATATACTCCAAGAAGTACTAAGAAAATGGCTGTGCCATATATTGCATATGTTAAAAATTCCTGCATTTTTTATTTATTATATTTCTTTAATTTTGGTCTTATATAAAATATGGACTTGTAATGTGACTTGTTAATTATTTTACACCCTTTTGAATAAGAAAATTGGTGTACTTCATATCAGTACCCTGAATATGATTAATCAACCATTCTTTTAGAAAATTAGTTATTTCAAACGATAATATAACTTTACCCGAATTAAACCTTTTTTCTAAATCTACTACCTTGTCAACAAAATCCTGATGCTCTTTTTTGTGAGCTTCAAAGTCAGGATAATTGTATTGTTTAAAATACCTTTCTTCAGTAGTGAAATGAACTACTGTATAGTTTTTCATTTTCTTTATTAATTCTGAAATAAGTTCATTGGCTGCCTTAGTCCTAATTTTTTCATAAAAATCATTAATCATATCAACAAGCACTTTGTGTTGTTCATCAATTGAATCAATTTTAACACTTAAATTTTCATCCCATTCAATTAGTTTCATGATGATTAAAGCTTTAATAACTATTTAAGTTTTTTTTCTATTCAATTTTATTCCGTAATGAAAAATACTACTAAACGTAATTTATTGTGTTTCTTCGTCTTGACTAATATTTAACAGGGTATCTAAAACACCCGTTAACTCTGAACCTACTTTAAAACCAACCGCAACATAAATAATACCTATTACACCACCGCTTATCAGACTATTTAATTCGCCTGCAGGCAAAAAGTTTTCTAAGAAAGTGCCACCATAAACAATACCCAGTAATCCTAATACAACAAAAACAATTCCTGCTAATGATTCAACCCATGTAACTGTTGAATGTTTAACCGAAAATTTTCGGTAAGAAATTAATTTTAGTAAAAAGCCCGTAGCTATAATTGCTCCACCCTGAAAACCACCTCCGGGAGTTAAATGACCATGAACAAATACATACGCACCTAATAAAAGAATAAGTGGGAATAATACTTTTGCTCCTGCTTGTACGATTGATGAAGCTTCTGTTGATGTTCTTTTGGGGTTTAGTCCGGTATGTACTGAACGCCTTCTGTATAAGATGCTTCCTATGCCGGCAGCTGCAAGAAATAATACGGTTACTTCGCCAAGTGTATCAAAACCTCTAAAGTTTACAACTATGGCAGTAACAACGTTTGCTACCTTAAGTTCTGCGGGTGATTTTTCAAGATAAAATTTTGAAACATTCATTCTATCTTCACCAAAAGGTACATCTGCTAAAACAGTTAAAATCTCAAAACCGATAAAAAGAAGTAGTGCAAATATTAGTAGTTTCTTCATAAATTTAAAATTTTCACGCAAAGTCGCAAAGTCGCAAAATAATTGTTTTTAATCATGCTACTATGTTAATCTCATCTTTTCGTGGTTAATTCACGTATTTCTCAAATATTTTCTTTTAATCTTCAAACCTTTTTGTGTTTCTTATTGCAAGAACAAATATTATTGTACTAAGAGCAATACCAATTGCCGCTTCAGTTAATGCAACATCAGGTGCCTGTAAAATAAAAAACAGAATAGATAAAACAAGGCTTATTAATCCTGTAGCAATTACAGCTTGCAGCAAGTCTTTTTTTACTATTGCATAAATACCTGCAACTATTAAAAAGAATAATGATATTAGTGTAATAACAATTAATGTGCTGCTCATTTTGCATCCTCCTTTTGTTCTTTTTCTTTATTGTTATCAGCTTCTTCATAAGCATCAATATGTTCTTTTGAAAAAGGTATTAATTTATCTTTGTAAGCGCCTCGTGCAAGAGCATGTGAACTTAGGGGATTAGCAATTGCAACAAAAATTACAATAACCAAGGTTTTAATAAGCCATGGATACCCGGGTGTGAAGGTGACAAAACCCAATAAACCAACACCTAAAATAAGACTCATAGCACCTAATGTGCTGGCTTTTGTACCTGCTTGAATTCTTGTGTATAAATCAGGCATTCTGAAAATACCCAAGGCTCCCAAAAATAAAAATAGAGCACCAACGGTTATTAGAAAATAAGCTAAATATTCTATTACTATCATTATATACCTCCTTCTAAATATCTTGCAATTGTAATAACCCCAACAAAACCTAAAACAGCATATATTAATGAAACATCAATATAAATAAAGCGTTCAAGTACAAATCCTAATAAAACCATTAATGCAATAGCCATAAAAGAAATGGTATCCAGTGCTACAACTCTGTCCGCTGCAGTAGGCCCTTTAACAAATCTTACAAATGCCAATATCGCAGCAAGTGCAATTATTGAAATTATTATGATGAAAAAATAAGTCATGTTATTTTTTTTAAGCGTAAATTTTTAATAAGATATCTTCAAACGGTTTTGCAATTTCATTATATGCAACTTCAGGATTCGTATCTTTTACTTCTAACCAATGAATGAAGAACTTATTTTCAATCACATCAACACTAAGTGTTCCAGGTGTTAAGGTGATGCTGTTTGCCAGAATCATTTTTGCAAAATCAGAATCAAGTTTTGATTCAAATTCAACAATGCCCGGGTTTATTGGTAATTCGGGAGATAAAACAATTCTTGCTACATGGAAATTCGCTTTCACTAATGCGATAAGAAATACGAAGATGTATTTAAATACAAAAATTAGCTTTACAGGAGAAAGTCCTTTTACGCCTCTTGTTGTAAAAGTTTTATATGTTAGCAA
>JAOZNO010000691.1 GCA_029933755.1 Bacteroidales bacterium
ATTACGGTTTCTGACACGCTTATATTTTTTTGACAGGATTTACATGATTAACATGTTTTTTTCTATACGGTTTCTGACACTACTGAATTATGAATTATGAACTAAGAAATTAGAACTACAAAGTTAGGAATTTATTTTGGTTTAATTATTTCCCAATGTCCAAATTTATCACTACCAATACGCTTTACTTTATTTTCTTGTTTCAAAACTTTAATATCAGAAGCAATTGTTCTTCTTGTTACATTTAAAAT
This sequence comes from Bacteroidales bacterium, assembly GCA_029933755.1. Lineage (GTDB taxonomy): Bacteria > Bacteroidota > Bacteroidia > Bacteroidales > NBLH01 > NBLH01. Next base: position 252 of record JAOZNO010000691.1, read on the forward strand.
TTTTGCTATTTCTGATGTTGTAATTTTATTGTTTGTTTTTATTAACTCTATTATTTTTATCACCCTTTTCTCTTCTGTGAAATCTTCTGTGAAATCTTCTGTGAAATCTTCTAACTTTTTAATATTAGAGATTTTTTGTTTTTTATAACCAATAGTAACAAGATACCCACCTGAGCTTTCTTCAAAATTAAAGTACATTGTTGGATAATCAGAAATATGCTCCCTTACTCTTCTATAACCACTACCGTATTTTTCAATGTCTTTTGTTAAATAAAAAGCTTCTGTTATCAATTTGTTCCGACTTTGTGCTTGATAGTTATCCGTTTTTAAATCCTCAATTGTTAAGCCTCCAAATAACTTTCCCGGATTGAAAATAGTAATTTTATTATCAAAAATCTTTATTTGGATATCTGTTGGACTAGTATAATCTTTATGTACAATTGAATTAAGAACCAATTCTTTTATAGCAGGTATTGGGTATTCAAAAATTTCGGTTCTTTGTATTTTGTTCGTAAACTCAAATGCTACTTTTATATGACCGACAATAAACTGCATTGTTTTTTCAACAACTTCAAATAAATTGCCCCTAATCATTTTATCATCAATAATTAGTGATGCCGTTTTAAACCTACCAACATGGACGTTATAATACATTTCTTCCTTTGCAAAAAGTATCATTGCAGCATTTGTAGGAATATTGTTATCTATAAGTTTTAGTTTAGTTAAGCACTCTATTGGAGTTCCTAAAAGTTTAAAACGTCCATTTTGATTTACTCTTTGTATAAATTGAATTATTTTTTCTTCATCCAAGTCTTCATATTTGCTATTGCTATGTGGATAACTATCCCAAGACAATTGCATAGATTTTAAATAAATATCATTTATTTCATTTATTGATAATAGGTGGTTTGAGTTTTTTATTCGCTTATAATATTTACCTTTTACAGAAATCGGTTTTACTGGAAATTCATTAACGGTTATATATGCAATTGTTTTGTTTTCTGTTTCAAGCAATTCAATATCGGGAAATACAGATGGTTCTGTTGATAGTTTTATTTGATTATTCCAATTTTGTAGTGTTTCGCTATTAAGCATAATACCACTTATCTGGTTATTATCTTTTACACCAATAAAAATATTGCCACCTTTTGTATTTGCAAAAGCTACGATTGTTTCTATAACTTGCTTGCCGAAGTTTTCCTTAAATTCAACTTGTTCACTTTCACCTTGAGAAATAATATGTAGAAGTTCTTTTTTATTCATAAACTAAATTACTACCTACTGTTCCCAGTCGGTATTGTTTACTAATGTTTTCTAATTTTATTACGGTTTCTGACACGCTTATATTTTTTTGACAGGATTTACATGATTAACATGCTTTATTTTTTTGACAGGATTAACATGTTTTTTATACTATTTCTTGCACCTTTGATTTTGCTCAGTAAGCACGCTCAGGGTCAAATATTTTAGATTTACAAACTTAAGTATTTATTTTGTTGTATAATAGCCAGCTTTTTCACCTCCATTACAATCTATTCTATTTATTTTTTATATAATTTTCAAGAGTATTTACTATATGGTTCTTCACTTCATTCCAATCTACCTGTTTTATCATTTCAGGCTGTTCATCTTCATCAGCATCTAAAAAATATGCAAAACTTCTTAAAACTAAAAAAATTGAGCCTTCAGGGTATTTTTGCATATAAAAACCCAATATTTCTTTTAGAGTATAACGTTTCAATAAAAAGTATATATCTATAAAATCTTTTTTTGTTCCTCTGCCAGTTATTGCAGCAATTTTCATTGCGGCAATATCTTTTATACCTGATAATAATATTCCATCTTCTGAATTTGCTTTTTCCAACCATTTATAATGGTAATTAACAAAATCTACTTTAACATTATTGACAGAAAAAATATTAATATTTTTTGAATTTTTTAGAACAGTTGTTTTTCCTAGCTTTTGTAATTCTTTGGAAAATGTAATATTATCGACCTTAATAGTTCCAAAAAAATCTAGATCTATAGACTTTCGATGCCCTATTTGTAGTGCTAATGCAGTTCCTCCAACAAGTCTCAATTTAGAAAAGTCTTTAATTTGCTGAATTTTTTTTAATATACCCAGTGTATTCGGTTCAATTGTTTTGTAGTATAACATAAAAATTCTTCTTTTGGTATTTTTGATAATAATGAAACAAAAGCTATAGATTTTTCATCTAAATCTCTGGCATTCATAGCTGTTTTTGCTATTTGATCTATTCCATAATAATTATAAATAATATTCCAATCGTTTATTAAACCATAATCAAGAACATTAGTAATAATTGTTTTTTTACTTCTTTCTAAATCAAGATTATTTCTGTTTACGTCCCAAAAAAGATGTTTTGAGAAATCGTTTATATTTATTTTTTGTTTTAAGTTCTTCATCATACTAAAAGACTGTTTATTTCCATGACAAACTTACGAAAAAAATACATTGAATTAGATTTTCCCTGCTCCGTTTTTACCAATAACACCCAGTATTTCGCCTTGTTTAGGGTGTGTAATAGTATAATTTGAAAGCTGAGGTTAATATCCAGCTGTTATACATGCGATTAAATGTTGAGAAAATGGTTTTATTATATTACACAGCCTGAACTTCAAGGTTAATGTCTTTTAGTGCCCATACGTATTCTGAACTATGATTTGTAAAAGATTTTTGATTTAACTGGTTGGATTGTCCTATTTTTAGTGCAAGGTCGTCTTTACCACGCATATTATACCACCAGACTTCGAC
>JAOZNO010000692.1 GCA_029933755.1 Bacteroidales bacterium
GCTAAATTATCAGAAAAACTCATTTTATTTGTTAAAATATCCTTTCTATTATGCTACAAACCTTTTCAATTGGCTTTGAAGAAAAGGATTTTGATGAATCTAGTTATCAAAATCTTGCATCGAAATATTTCAACACAAAACATACAAGCTTTAAAATTAGCAGTGACGAAATTGCTGAGAATTTTCCCGAAGTTATATGGCATAGTGAAATGCCCTTATTAAGGACATCCCCTGTTCCTATGTTTGCATTATCAAAAAGGGTACGAGAGAAAAATATAAAAGTAGTTATTACAGGTGAAGGTGCTGATGAACTACTTGCTGGTTATAATATATTTAAAGAAGCTAAAATAAGACAGTTTTGGGCAAAACAGCCTAAATCTAAATTTCGTCCGCTTCTTTTAAAAAAGCTTTATCCTTATATTCCTCAAATAAGCAATGCGAATAGTCAAATGCTACGTTTCTTTTTTGGCTTTAAGTTAAACGAGACACAATCACCAATTTATTCGCATTTATTAAGATGGAACAACGGAAATCATATAAAAAAGTATTTTTCAGCTGATATTAAAAACAGTTTAGCTGATTATGACCCTGTTAGCGAATTAAGTCAACAGTTAAATGAGAAGTTTAAAGGCTATGATTCCTTATCAAAAGCCCAATGGCTTGAAATGAATATTTTTATGTCTGGATATTTGCTATCCGCACAAGGCGACCGTATGGGTATGGCTAATTCTATTGAAGGACGTTATCCATTTTTAGACCACCGACTGATTGAATTCTGCACAAAACTAAATCCTGAATATAAGTTAAAAGGTTTGGATGAAAAATATTTAATGAAGAAAATGGCAGAGGGCAAAATACCAAATGAAATATTAAACAGAAGTAAACAAGCATACAGAGCACCTATAAAAAGTAGTTTTATTTCGGAACAAGCACCGGCCTACGTAAAGGATGTGTTTAATGAAACACAAATTAAGGAGATTGGATTTTTTGATGCCACAGCAGCAAAAAAGCTCTATGATAAATTCACTTCAGGAAAAACTATTTCTGAAGTAGATAATATGGCCTTAACAGCTATTTTATCAAGCTCTTTATTATCTGAACTTTTTGAAAAAAACAAAGGAAAGACTAAATCTAAGAATTATAGCAAATGTGTAATAATTAACGACACCCAATAAAAACTTTAGTGAATTAGTGTTACTAATAAAACTATTTTTTCAAGTGTCTTTTTGAAATCGTCAAGAACAAAGCCTGTTCCGCTACTGCGGAAGCTTGTGAAGCTTTGAAAATCAAGGAGTTTACTTTCGTAAGTACGTTGTACTGAGCTTGTCGAAGTAACTATTTTGAAACAAGCATAACACAGTTATTGGCGTTTTCTAAGAGACAAATTACAATAATTAAAACAATCGAATATGAATGCCATAGATTACTTTTTCGCTGAATCAAAAAAATCAGAACAATTATTTATTCTCAATGAGAATGAACAAATCTCACATGCCCAACTTTTTAACAATGTTGAAAGATTGGCATTTAATTTTAAGCAGAAATTTGGTTCTGGTAAAAACATTCTATTATATAGTAATAATTCATATTTCTTTGTTTTAGCGTATCTTTCTATAATAAAATCAGGTAATGTTTGTGTTCCTATAAACCCTGCTGCAAAAAAAGAAATTACTGGCTTTATAATTAATGAAACAAAGCCAGATTTGTGTATTGTTCAGGGCAGATTTGAAAGAAATTTAGAAGAGTTTAGTCTGAACTATTATACAGAGACAGACATAGAAGATATTTTAAAAAAACAACAAACTGATTCAGTTTTGATAAATTCAAACACTTTTGATGATAATCAAACTGCTGAAATAATTTACACTTCAGGGTCTACTGCATTGCCTAAGGGTGTTATGCTGAGTCATAAAAATTTAATTGCGAATACAGAATCGATTATTGAGTATCTTCAACTTACAAAAGATGACAAGATACTGGTTGTACTACCTTTTTATTACTGCTATGGCCTATCTTTGATGCATACACATTTAAAAGTTGGGGGTGCCATTGCATTTAATAACACATTTATGTTTATTGGCACTGTAATCAATAATCTCAAAAAATATAACTGCACTGGTTTTTCAGGTGTTCCCAGTCATTTTCAAATTTTATTAAGAAAATCAGACAGCTTTAAACAAACTGAATTTCCTGATTTAAGATATGTAACTCAAGCCGGTGGCAAACTACATAAAACATTCATTAGCGAATTTACTGATAGCTTTCCAAAAATAAAATTCTGGGTAATGTACGGACAAACAGAAGCTACAGCTAGACTTTCATATTTACAACCCAGTTTATTGTCTAAAAAACTGGGGTCTATTGGCAAAGCCATACCTAATGTAAATTTACAACTTTTATCAGAAGATGGAAAAGAAGTCGAAGAGGGAGAAGTTGGTGAAATTGTAGCTAGTGGCAACAACATTATGAAAGGATACTATAATGATCCTGAATTAACAAAAAAGACAATAAGAAATGGCAAATTATTTACAGGTGATCTCGCAAAAAAGGACAAAGACGGTTTCTTTTACCTTACTGCAAGAAAAAAAGAAATAATAAAAGTAGGTGGTGAAAGAGTTAGTCCTAAAGAAATTGAAGAAGTTATTGTAAATTTCAAGGATGTTATTGATTGTACTATTGAAGGTGTTTTTGATGAAATGTTAGGTGAGAGAATTAAAGCAACAATTGTTATAAATAATATTAATAATGAGATTAGTTTAAAAAAAGAAATATTGACTCATTGCAAACAATTTCTTACAACAATTAAAATTCCGCAAGAAATAGTTTTTGAACAACAGGTACGAGTAAATTCTTCAGGGAAAAAGGTAAAACATTAGTCTACCCTGTTGCCATAATTAGTCTCTGCAAGAAAACAGCAAATACTGCGTTATTCTCGTCTTAATTTCCAGTTACTTCGGCAAGCTCAGTACAATGCATTTACAAAAGTAAACTCTTGAAAATTAAGACTTCAAAAGCCTTATCTTTGAC
>JAOZNO010000693.1 GCA_029933755.1 Bacteroidales bacterium
AAAACAGAAAACAATATCAATAATTCACCCACGAAAATGGTAGTAGGACAAAAAAATAATGTTTATGAATATTCAAAAATATATATTTGTGCGTATTATTCAGTTTTTTTAATCAATTAAATGAATCTAAAATGAGTTATAAGAAATATTTTCTGATGATAGTATATGTTTTATTAACGGTTTCTCAAATTAATGCTCAACAAACCGATGGTATTTCTGTTGAAAATTCTCTATTATGGAAAATCTCAGGAAATGAATTAATCGAGGACTCTTATCTGTTTGGAACCATACATATTATTCCTGAAGATGATTTTTTCTATACAGAATCAATAAAAAGTGCTTTTGAATTATCAAAAAAGCTTGTTATGGAAGTTGATTTGGATATTGTATTTTCTGCACAACTGAGTTTAATGCAAAAAATGATGCTGCCTGATGGGAAAAGTATCTCTTCATATATGACTGATAAGGAGTACAATAAGTTGGAAGTTTACCTTAAGGATAGCATTGGTTTAAGCGGGATAAGTATTATGCTTATTGATAAAATAAAACCTATGTTTAGCTTTTCGGTAATTTTGGAAGAAAAAATTAAGAATATAAAGGTTTATGAGATGCATTTTATGGAATTGGCAAAAAAACGTAAGATGAAAGTTGTAGGGTTGGAAACATTAGAGGAGCAGGTTTCTATAATTGATAATATCCCAATTGAATCGCAAGTGAAAATGCTTCTGGCAATGACCGATTCTAAGGATGTTGTTGAAGAGTATTTTGAGATGCTTGATGTATATAAAAAAGAAAGAATAAACGAACTTTATGAATATTCAAAAGAAGATCGGGAGCTTGAAAAATATACTGATGATTTATTGGTAAATAGAAATCAGAAATGGATTAGTAAATTAACAGAACAAATGAAGGAATCATCATGTTTTATTGCCGTTGGAAGTGGTCACCTTGCCGGAGAGACCGGATTGGTTAATTTATTACGAAATGAGGGTTATGTGCTAAGTGTTGTAAAGGTCTTTGAATAATCAATAAAATAACCAACATGCAACTTGAAATATGTAACAAATTGTAACAAACTTATCTTATGGGTGAGATGTATAATAGGCTGATTGTCAGCCTGAATTATTAGATCTAATAACCCAATATTTCCAGAAAATCATTATGGTTTTGTTCTTCCCTGAAAACTATAATGCTCTGTTTTCCATTTTTATCTTCATTAATAATGATGTGCTTTGGCTGAGGGATTAAGCAGTGTTGCAAACCACCATAACCACCAATGGTTTCCTGATATGCGCCTGTATTAAAAAAACCTATGTAAAGAGCTTTGTTGTCATCATATTTAGGTAAGTAAATAGCATCAATGTGCTGGTCTATATTGTAGTAATCATCACTGTCGCATGTTAGTCCACCAAGCAGCACCCGTTCATAAGTTTCCTGCCATTGGTTTATTGGTAGCATTACGAATTGTTTGTTTATTGCCCATGAATCTGGTAAAGTGGTAATAAATGAGGAGTTTATCATATTCCATTTTTCCCTGTCGTTTTGCTGTTTTTGATATAATACTTCGTAAATGTTCCCGCCGGATTCACCAACGGTAAAGCTACCAAATTCGGTGAAAATATGGGGTGTGTCAACATGAGCTGTATCACAAGCTTTTTTTATTCGTTTGATTATTTCATCAACCATGTATTCATAATCATATTTAAAAGCCAGTGAATTTTTTATAGGGAAACCACCTCCTATATTTAAACTATCAATTATTGGACAAAGCTTTTTTAATTCAATATAAATATTCAGGCATTTGTTCAGTTCGTTCCAATAATGTACATTATCTTTTATTCCTGTATTGATATAAAAGTGAAGCATCTTTAAGGAAAATTGCTTATTACCTCTAATTTTATTCTGATAAAAGTTGATGATGTCTTTATATCCAATTCCCAGGCGGCTGGTATAAAATTCGTAATTTGGCTCTTCTTCTGATGCAATTCTAATTCCTATTTGGAACTGTTTTCCAATTTTTTCTTCAAGGAGTTCAAGTTCTTTATAATTATCAATAATAGGGATACAATTTTTGTGACCACTATTAATTAAATCAGCAATATTATCAATATACTTTGCCCTTTTAAAACCATTGCAAATTACATAGGTGTCATCATTTATTTTTCCTTCTCTTTTTAGGTTTTGTACTATATTTAAGTCAAAAGCTGATGAGGTTTCAATATGAATGTCATTTTTTAAGGCTTCTTCCAGAACATGTTTGAAATGTGAACTTTTGGTGCAATAACAGTAATTGTAAGTTCCCTTGTAATTGTTGTTTTTTATAGCTTTATGAAACCACTTTTTTGAACGTTGAATATTTTTTGAAATTTGGGGTAAATATGTAAATCTTAATGGTGTACCGTGCTCTTTAATGAGTTGCATCAGGTCAACTTTATGAAATAGCAATTCGTTATTGTCATTCAATTTAAACTCTTTTTGAGGAAAGTCAAAAGTTTGCTTAATGAAATTTATGTATTTTGTATTCATAATTTAATAGCACAGATTTTACAATACAAAGATGCTAAGAAAAAGTATTACTCCCAGTTTTCTACAATACTAAAAAAAGAATTTTTTTCTTTATCTGCAAAATGAAAGCTGCAAGAAAGGTTGATATGCTCTTTTTTAGAAATGCTGAGTTTCAATTTCTCAAATTCAAATTTATTTAATTGTAAAGAATCTTTATCAATTCCAATTTCTTGAAGTAAAGGAATGAAATATTTGTAGTTAAGTTCTGTTGAGAAATTTTCAGTTTTTATTTTCTTATGTAAATTGGGCTGATCAACATGTTTGTTATAGCACAAATGTTCTTTGCCTATATTTTTAAGAACAAAATTACTTCCCTTAAAAAGCAAAGTGTCTTTTTTGCTTTTATAAATCTTAGTTTGCCTGAAAACGGAATCAAGCGTTGCTTTATCAGTACCTAAAACTGCCTGACTATCCCATATTTTATCTTTCTTTTGACGCTCCCAAGCAGCCTGCATCTCCTT
>JAOZNO010000694.1 GCA_029933755.1 Bacteroidales bacterium
GAAGTCTTGCACATGATGGAAATAAAGAAACAATACAATTTGTAGAATCTTTAAATAAACCAACAGTTAGTATTTTAATGGCTGGGAGACACCTTGTTAATATTGATGACTATTTAAATGATTGGGAAAGTGTAGTAATGGCCTACTTGCCAGGCTCTGAAGGTGGTCAGGGGATAGCCAATGTTTTAGTTGGCAAAAAGAACTTTGTTGGGAAATTAGCGATGCCCTGGTATAAAGATGTAAAAGATATAAGAAAAGAAAATGTTGAGTTACTATACAAAATAGGTTACGGACTTTCTTATTAATAAATAGTTTTTCTTGCCAGACCCGGCGAGTTTTAGAAACCCACCGGGTCTAAAGAATTTAATAATCAGGTATTTTTGTAAATGCTTAAAATGCAACAAAATGAAAAAAATGATTTATGTAAGTTTCGTATTCTTTGTAATTCTGTCTTATTATTCTTGTAGCACAAATAATGAATCAGCAAACAATGAAAATACTGATACGATAACATCAGCCAGTCATAAATTAGTATGGAACGATGAATTTAATTACGAAGGTCTTCCGGACTCTAACAAATGGTCTTATGATATTGAAGGTAATTCATGGAACTGGGGTAATAATGAACTTCAGAACTATACAAAAGCAAGAAAAGAAAATGCTTATGTAGATGGTGAGTACCTGCATATTTCTGCTATAAAGGAAATTTGGGAGGGTAAAAACTACACATCTGCCAGATTAATTACAAAAGATAAAGGCGATTGGTTATATGGCCGTTTTGAAGTTCGTGCAAAACTACCATCCGGTAAAGGAATATGGCCTGCTATATGGATGCTGCCAACAGATTGGGAATATGGTGGATGGCCAGCAAGTGGTGAAATTGATATTATGGAGCATGTGGGATATATGCCGGACTCAATTTTTGCATCTGCCCATACCGAATCATATAACCATGCTATTGGCACAAACAAAACAGCAGGAATATATGTTGGGGATTGCGAATCGGAATTTCATACTTATATTGTTGAATGGGATAAAAAAGAATACAGAGCATATGTTGACTCAACATTATATTTTACTTTCAAAAACGAAGGAACAGGATATAAAGAATGGCCATATGATAAAAGGTTTCATCTATTATTAAATGTTGCTGTAGGTGGAAACTGGGGTGCTGTTGAAGGTGTTGATGATCGCATTTTCCCGCAGGAAATGATTATTGATTATGTGCGAGTTTATAAAAAAACTGAATAAAGCTCACAAAAATGAAACAATTAAAATATCTCAGTATTATTATTAGTATAGCCGTACTAATTCCTGTAAAAATTATTGCCCAAACATACGATTTGGTATGGTCTGACGAATTTGAGTATACTGGCCTTCCTGATGACAGCAAATGGAATTATGATGTTGGTGGTGACGGTTGGGGGAATAATGAGCTGCAATTTTACACAAATGCAAGAACACAAAATGCCAGGGTTGAAAATGGAAATCTAATTATTGAGGCTCATAAAGAATCCTATGGGGGCAATAATTATACATCAGCACGCCTTATAACAAAAAATAAGGGAGATTGGTTGTATGGAAAAATTGATATTAGAGCGAAGCTTCCAGGTGGTACAGGTAGCTGGCCTGCCGTATGGATGCTTCCAACAGATTGGGCATATGGCGGCTGGCCTGCAAGTGGTGAAATTGATATTATGGAATATGTTGGATATGACAAGGGAGTTGTGCACGGGACTGTTCATACTGAAGCATACAATCATATGCTTAATACACAAAAAGGAAGTCAAATAATTGTAGCTGATGCTGAAGACGCATTTCATATTTATTCTATGGAGTGGTCAGAAACAAAAATTTATATTTTTGTTGATAATATTAAATATTTCACATTTTATGCACAGGGCGACTATAAAACCTGGCCCTTTGATCAACGATTTCACTTATTACTGAATATTGCAGTTGGAGGAAACTGGGGCGGGGTAAATGGTGTAGACGATAACATTTTTCCTATTAGAATGGAAGTAGATTATGTTAGAGTATATCAGGATAAAACCCTTTCATTAAAACCATTAGAAAATACACTTTCAATAGATATATTTCCGAACCCGTCAAAGGATATGATTTTTGTTAAAACCACAAAAGAGTTTAGTCAAGTTGATTTTTATTCTTTATCAGGAAAACGAATCAAAACATATTACAATGGTCTAAATAAATCGGCAGAAATTAATATATCAACTTTACAACAAGGTGTTTATTTACTAAAGCTTAGAACAGACAAAGCTGAGATTATTGGACAAACAAAATTCATAAAGAAATAGTAAAACAAGTCGCACTCCCACTAAGAGTATTTGTTTAAATCATGAAAGTCAGCGTCTCACTTCAAGCGAGGCTCTGACTAATGGTGCAAATAATAGTCAGACTCTGACAAAGTGGACATGTCTATGGTTTTTTGTTTTCTTAGCGAGGCCTTCGCTCCAAGCGAAAGCCTCGCTTGCCATCAAGTCCCCTCTACAATTTTTATTTCTTCGGTTGTTAAACCATATAGTTTATATACTATTTTGATTTTAAGTCGGGGCGCGACTTTGTTTATTAAATGCCGTACTCCCTTAAAGGTGTATTTCTATTTTACCAAATAGTCGTACCCCGACTAATTCTACAGTTTTATTCTACGGGAACTTGATTAACAAAATAATTGCCTTGGAATATATAAATAGAAGCTAAAAGTGGTCTGGCGAGGCCTTCGCTCAAAGCGAAGGCCTCGCTTGCCATCAAGTCCCCTCTACAATTTTTATTTCATTGGCTGTTAAACTATATTACTTCCTTTTAACTTTCTTATTACCCACCTTCTTAACCGCAGCTTGTAAAGGTGTCACATACTCGCTATACAAATCAAATAAAAACTCAATTCTGGTACGTTCATTCGTAAAAGCCTGCGGTCTGTAGCATAAATCAACAGCTTTATCTAATTGTTGGTGTGCTTTAACTAAATCAGGTGGCATAGCTAAAGGGTCGTATAAATCA
>JAOZNO010000049.1 GCA_029933755.1 Bacteroidales bacterium
ACTAATCATCTGATTAATAAGGGTTTACTTTATTTTGGTGCGGTCTGGACGAGACTCGAACTCGCGACCTCCGCCGTGACAGGGCGGCATTCTAACCAACTGAACTACCAAACCAAAATTGTTATAAAGAACTTGTTTTTCCTTTAAAGCGATGCAAAGATATATTTATTTTTATTGCTACCAAAGAAAAATCGAAATATTTACTGAAAAAAACTAAAGTTTACTTTACCATAAACTCGTTTTTCCTGAAAATGTGGATGTTGCGAAAAATTATTTATTGAAGAATGTTCAATAATTACAATTGCATCTTTTTTTAATGTATCGTTGTTAAATATCAAATCAGGAATTGTTTCTAATTTATCCGTTTCGTAAGGTGGGTCAGCGAATATAATATCGTAATCCAAATTAAGCTTTTTAAGCAGTGTAAAAACATTGGCTTTATATGTACGTAATATTTTTTCATCTGGATTTAGCAACTTAGCTGTTTTCTCAACAAACGAAAGATATTTTGCACTATTATCAACAGCCATTACATAATTGCAGCCACGCGACATAAATTCATACGAAATACTACCCGTCCCACTGAATAAATCAAGTGCTTTTTTATCTTCAAGCTCAATTCTGTTTTCAATAAGGTTAAACAGACCTTCTTTAGCAAAATCAGTTGTAGGTCTGGCTTTAAAAAACTTTGGCGGACTGAACCGTCTTGACCGATATAAACCACCAACAATTCGCATTACTGAATATTTAATACATTAGTTAAAAAATGTTCTGGAATTTCATCAAAACTATATTGGCAATTTGAATTATCTGTAATTCTTACAAAATCTATTTTTTTAATATATTTCAAAAGTAATTCAAAACGTTTATCAGTCTCATCAATATCTCCCGAAAGATATAAGCCAACTTTACCCGGTTTAACTTTTAATTGTTGATACACATTAAGAATATGGTAAACAAAATCACTATCATTTTGATAATGATAATTATTATAGAGAAATAATTTTCCAGATTCACAAACAGCTAAATCAAAAAATTCTTTATTAACCATAACAGCAACTAAATTATTAACCTCCTTTGCTTTCCTTAATGTATTATCAATGAATATACTAGCCTGATGATAAAACCTTAATTCAGGAAACTGATTTACCATTAAGGTAGTTATTGACGAAGGAATACTGAAAATATTCAAAGCCTCCGTTCTTTGCAATTTGTTATAGTGTATCTCCTCAAGCTCTTCAAGAACCTGATTAAACTCAAAATACGATTTCAGTTTTTTCCGGTCAAAAAGAGAATTAGGAACAAGTGTCGATTTAGAAGATTGAAAAATAAAATCAACACTTTTGTAGAATTTATTCAAAAAAGAGTCATTTTTTAAAAAATCCGCTACATTTCTATAAAAAGTATCACTATCACCAACATTATCGAAATTTATATTTTTTATGGCAACACATTTTTCTCGAACAGTATCAACGATACAATAAGAATACCCATATCCACTAAGTAAAATACTCAAATGGTAAGTAGTTGTTTTTGTAGCACTAAACGAATCGTTGAATAAAGCAAACTCTTTCATTGTTCTTATTTAATTATTTTTTATGGTCTCAGAAACATTCACAAATTATATTCATTAGGCTAAAATACTTTCCTAATACAATTAGTGACTGTCAATAAATTAAGTACTTTTTTTATTTTTTCCATACAGAAAAGGATGTATTTTTCAGTAGCTTAATTATTGTTATCTAATAATCTACTGCTTACAGCTTAACTAAATTAACAGAAAAAGCTATTTAAATAGCTAACTTACCAATTAATGTTAACTAATGCAGGCTTACTATTATATCCTCAATTTAGCAATAATAAAACCAAATATTACGCCAAATTTAATAAATAATCTCAAATAATAACATTAAAGTTAAATAAATGTAATGTATTAATTACATTTATTTTCAATTTTGACATTAAAAAAGGGTTTCCGATAGAAACCCTTTTTTAATGATTATATAAAACTTTGTCTTAATAACTTACTCCCAGTTACCAGCATTATTAATGTTCTGTTCAAGAGAACCAACTTTTAAGCCGATATATTTATCCATTTTAATTTGTTCATCATCCAGATTAATTCTTTGTTGACGATTCAAACCCTTCAGCAATACCCTATTTTGAACTTTTGCCTCAAATACAGGAACTTTTAATGTAGACTCTCCTACTTTAGAACCAACCTCTAAAATTTTAGCTCCTAAAGTAAACTCAACTTCCTGTGAAAACGGTACAAATCGTAAGGAATCAATTGCATAACCATCTTCAAATAATGAATCCAAAGTACTAACAAACGAAGTATCTCTGCTAATTATACCAAGTTCTAATGCTTTTTTCTCAGTCAGAGAATCAGGTACAGCACCAATTGCTCTAACCATTGGGATTGAATCATTCTTTACAAAATCAATCAATGTATCAAAACTACCCGTAAATTCTCCATTAACAGCCTGGTACGCTAATTCAGCTGTTCTTATATCCTTTAATTTCTGAATGGCAACATTATACCTTTTCTTTTTAGCTTTTTCAAACTGAATAGGTTCATCAATATTGCTCCATAAAAGATAAGCAAAAACAACTATTCCTAAAAACAAAATAACATTAATTACAATTTTCATGTGTTTAAATTTTTATAGTCCGCTGATTATTAACGGGCCTGATTAATTATAGTTTCGTGTATCTCAATATACAATTAGTTATAACCAAATCCGATTTGTCTCGGAGAACTGTTAAGTTTCAATTATTTTAATTATGTTTGATGCAAAAATAAAAAAAAAATAACTACTCCTGCCTAAAGCTTGTAAAAATTCAAAAAATATTTAATTTTAATGTTAAATATCAAGGCTGTAGTTTAGTATAATTGTACTTTTAAATAATCAAAAGCTTAAGCATTTTACATAGTTTAACATTTTTCACTCTTGAGCTTAATCTTTCCGACTAAACAGTTAATATCTAAATACCAACAACTTACAAAACAAATATAAAACCAATAATGAGTATATTTTTTAAAATCAAAGTTAATATCCTGTACAAGTCACAAAGTAAGATATTTTAAATTTTAATAAAATAAATATTTCCTATAATGATAAAGAATCATTTAATACAATCTTTCGAAAAAGAACTAAAATATACACCAACATCAAATCAATATGATTTATTTGAAAAACTTGCAGAATTTATCAGTCAACCAAAACCAAACCAAACATTTCTTATAAGAGGATATGCAGGTACAGGTAAAACCTCATCAGTAAGTGCTGTTGTTAAGTCTCTTAAAACTTTTAAAATAAACTGTGTTTTACTTGCCCCTACCGGAAGAGCAGCCAAAGTTTTTAATTATTATTCGGGACATTCAGCCTTCACAATTCATAAAAAAATTTACCGGCAAAAATCTGCCTCCGATGGTTTTGGTCATTTTGCCTTGAACAAGAATCTGCATAAAAATGCATACTTTATAGTTGATGAAGCTTCAATGATAAATAATTCAGCTAATGAAAATTCTGTTTTTGGAAGAGGGAAGTTACTGGACGACCTTATTGAATATGTTTACACCGGGAATAATTGTCGACTAATATTAATCGGTGATACAGCCCAGCTCCCTCCAGTTGGTTTAGAAAAAAGCCCCGCACTAAATCCTTTAACTCTTGAAGAATACAACTTAGAAGTAATTGATATAGAGCTAACCGATGTTATTCGGCAGGCTAAAGACTCTTCTATTTTAACAAATGCCACCTATTTACGCTCACTTCTTGCCGACAGCTATTTTCTAAAAGAATTCCCCAAATTTAAATTAGAAAATACTGATATTGAACGAATAAGTGGTGAGGATTTAATCGAAACGATTTCTGACACATATGATAAATATGGGCAGGATGAAGTAATTATAATTAATCGATCAAATAAAAGAGCGAACAAATATAATGAAGGAATACGTAATTCAGTTTTATATCGAGAAAGCCAGTTAAGTGAAGGCGATTTATTAATGATTGTTAAAAACAACTATTACTGGTGCGAAACAATTGAGGAAGTTGACTTTCTGGCCAATGGAGACATTGTAGAAGTAGTGCAAATTAAAGGATATGATGATATATATGATTTTCATTTTGCTGACATCCGTATTCGTTTGATTGATTACCAGGATATTGAGATTGATGTTAAAATATTATTAGATACACTAACAATTGAAAGTGCTGCTTTGGGAATGGAAAATAATAAAAAATTATTTTACTCTGTTCTTGAAGATTATGCAGATACTAAATTAAAAAAGAATAGAATTAAAAAAGTCAAAGAAGATAAATTTTTCAACGCACTGCAAGTTAAGTTTTCTTATGCAGTAACTTGTCATAAAGCACAAGGAGGACAGTGGAAAGTAGTATTTCTTGATCAGGGATATATAAATGAAGATATGCTGAGCAAAGAATATTTAAGATGGTTATACACTGCTTTTACAAGACCCGTAGAAAAGCTTTATCTGATTAATTTTTCTGACAAGTATTTTGAAGAATAATTTTGCCCCATCAATAATTACGAAACACACATCAAACATAAACAGCTAATTATAAATTATTTACACATAAAAGATAATTTAATCATAATTTCTTTTATTTTTGCATGCCAAAATCTCAATTTAACCTTTATTAACTAAAAAAAACAATCAAATGGAAAAGTATCAAATTTATTTAGATCAGGGTGTTGGACTAATTATGGTTTACGGCCCTAAATTAATCCTCGCCATTATTACGCTAATTGTAGGGCTATGGGTTATCAAGTCATTAGCTAAGACATCATCAAAGATGATGAAAAAAAGTGATATGGATGAGTCATTAAGACCGTTCTTAACAAGTATTATATCTGTTATACTGAAAACTCTTTTGGTTATCAGTGTAATGGGGATGATCGGTATTGAAATGACATCATTCATCGCTATAATGGGAGCTGCTGGTTTGGCTGTAGGGATGGCTCTTTCAGGCACTCTTCAAAATTTTGCCGGTGGTGTAATGATTCTAATTTTTAAGCCATACAAAGTTGGTGATTTTATTGAAGCACAAGGCTATATGGGTGTTGTTAAGGAAATTCAAATTTTTAATACGATTTTGCTAACAACAGACAATAAAAGAGTTATTATACCTAATGCCCCTATTTCTTCAGGAACGATGATAAATTATTCTTCTGAAAGTGAAAGACGGGTAGACTTTACCTTTGGTATTGGATATAATGATGATATTGACAAAGCAAAAGAAGTCTTAATGTCAATTATAAAAGCTGATAATAGAATCCTACAAAACCCTGAACCATTTATTGGATTAAGTGAGCTTGCTGACAGTTCAGTAAATTTTGCAACAAGAGTTTGGGTAAAAAGTGAAGATTACTGGGATGTATTTTTCGCAATGAATGAAACAGTTAAAAAGGAATTTGACAAACAAAACATCTCAATACCATATCCGCAAACTGATGTGCACCTTTTTGAAAACAAAGCCACATAGAAGGATTTTATTTAAACTTTACAAAACCCAAATATCAATTGTTTAAAAATTACATTAACTTATGAAAAAAATATTTAGTATTATTTTAATCGTTTTAAGTCCTATATTTTTATTTGCACAGGAGGATGAAAAACCAGACTCAACATTAGGTTGGACATATTCGGGAACTGGAGCACTTAATTTCTCACAAGTAACTTTTACAAATTGGGCTGCCGGTGGTGAAAACTCAGTATCAATGAATGGCTTGGCAATTGCAGGTGCCAGTTATAAATCGAAATCATACATTTGGGATAATAATATTATTTTAGGGTATGGAATGCAAAAGATTGGCAAACAAGATTTTAGAAAAACAACAGATAAAATTGAATTAAGCACAAAATTTGGTCATCATGCAGTAAAAAACTGGTATTATAGTACATTATTTAGTTTTAAAAGCCAGTTTGACAAAGGTTATGAATATGATGATGATGCAGGAACTCAAACTTTTGTTTCAGACTTTATGGCTCCTGCTTATTTAAGCATTGCTTTGGGTATGGATTATAAACCATCCAAGTCATTTAGCTTATTTGTAGGACCTGTGAGTGGTAGAACAACTTTTGTAAATGATACAGTATTATCAGTTAAATATGGTGTAGATGCCAATGAAACAATCAGAAATGAATTTGGTGGTACAGTAAAAGCAGGATTAAATAAGGATATTATAAAAAATGTCAATTTAGCTTCCCAGCTTACACTATTCTCTAACTACATGGAAAATCCACAAAATATTGATATTGACTTGCAGGTATTATTCACTTTTAAAGTAAATAAATTCTTGTCGGCTAATCTAAATTTCCAGTTTATTTATGATGATGATATTTTGATTACTGATGAAGATGGTAATATTGGGCCAAGGTTACAAATGAAAGAACTATTTGGGCTGGGACTTACTTATAAATTAAACTAAAAGTTAGAATATAAATTAAGCTTAAACAAAAAACCACAATCAAAAGATTGTGGTTTTTTTAATATATTAAGGTTTTTTCTTACTTAGTGCTAGCACAAAAACTAAGTATTTTCCAAGTCTCTGATAAAAAATGTCAAAGACAAGGCTTTCGAAGTCTTAATTTTCAGGAGTTTACTTTTGTAAATGACAGACAATTAAGACGAGAATAACGCAGTATTTGGCGTTTTCTTACAGAGACTACTTAAACCGATAACTAAAACCTGCAAAAACAGCAAAGCTGTATGGATATTGGCTAAATGCAGAATTCTCAGGTAAGATGGAATATTTAAATGTAGGCTCTACATTGAAGGTGAGATTTTGATAAAAATTGTAATTTACACCTAAACCAAAAGTAGCACCATAAAGAATTGAGTTTATATCTTCATTTTGACCTGACCATAATTCTTGATTATTCAATATTATTGATGTGTTATTTTTCACAAGGAAATTTGTAGAAACCCCACTCAGAACATCTAAACTAACTTTTTGGTCAATCAGTTTATAACGAATAATAAGTGGCAGTTCAACATATTCAGCATTTAAAACATAATTCGCATCAAGCGCATAATATGTCATTGACAACGAACTCATTAATACCGATTTATTATTAATTTGTTGTATCGATTGAGTCCCTCCCGGAGTATAAACAGTCATATTATCACCACCAAATTCATTATCCTGACTACCGATTAGATTATCAGCACCTTGTTTTTTCTGAGCATAAAAAATACCCGATTCAATACTAATACGTTTACTAAGATGGTAATTTACATTTACCCCACCTGTATATGAGGTTAATGCTTTTTCCTCAAAATTCATATCAGGTTTATCCGACCGGATACTACCTTTAACATCACTTCCTGATGTTTCATTAATTTCATTTGATGCATTATTACCTACAGAAACTACAGGTGAAAACTTTGTACCAAATGACCAGGCTGAGCTTTTCTTTTCTTCATTTTGTAAAAGAAAACCTCCCTCGTGGAGGTTTTCTTTTTCTAATAACAAGGTATCGGTTAATAACTGGTTAGATTTTCTTTCACGAGAATTGTTTGTAACAAGACTTTTGCTTTTCTTGTTTTCATTACTTTTCACTGTGAAAATTTCATTAATAAATTGATACTTTCTATAAAGTTGATTTGTATCATATATTTTAATTCTATCATAGCTAGCAACTTGAAATTTTGAATTTGTTTTTTTCAATTCAAAAGTATACTTATACAAGTCTTTCTTTTTATTATTTATTTTAGCTTGGATAGCTAAACTATTTGCTTTCTCAATATCAAAACGGTTATCTGAAACAGTTAATTTATCAGAAGGAAATACTTTATTCTCTTCTAATATTTTTACTTTGTTATTTTGATTAAGACCTAAATCAGACACAAAGTAACCTAAACCAAAAGTTATGAATAAGGCAACAGATGCAGCAATAGCCTTAATATAAAATAGTACACGCATTCGTCTTTTGGCTTTTAGCTCATCCTTCAGGTTATTCCATACAAATGCAGGAACGTCTTTCTCATAATCATGTAAAAAGTCATTAAACAGCTCGTCTATTTTATTCTGATTTTCTAACATCTCTTTCTTTCTTCCGGCATCATAAAATGCTGCTCTACTTTGTTTTGTAAAATTTTGCGTGCTCGTGATAGATTTGATTTTGAAGTACCTATTGAAATATTCAAAATTGCGCCAATTTCCTTATGTGAATACCCATCAATGGCATATAAATTAAATACCATTTTATAAGCAGGTGGTAAACTTTTCACCAAACCCAGTAAATCCTTAGCAGATAACTCACTTACAATTAAGTTTGTACTTGTTTTTGTTTCCAGTTCTGCAATTTCACCAACCGGATACATTTGAAATTTTTTTCGATACTGTTCAAGCGCCGTATTAACCATAATACGTCTCATCCAACCTTCAAAAGAACCTTTACCTTTAAATGAGGCAATATTTGTGAAAATTTTTATAAAACCTTCATGCAATATATCCTCAGCTGCAGTTCGGTCTTTTGTGTAACGAATACACACACCAAACAACATTTTGGAGTATTTTTTAAATAACATCCCTTGTGCTTCAGTTTTACCTTCAACACAGCCTTTTATTATTTCTTTTTGCTGATCCAAATCAGTTTATACGGAATAAAAATTACTCCAAAAATATAAAATACATACTAAAGATGAAACTTTTAACAAAATGGTTGCGTAAAACAACATAAAAAAAGGCAATTTTATTTTATTTCTAACAATAACATTCAGCTTTGTTCCAAGTAAATTCTTTTATCAGAAAAACAATAAGTTTATTCTGCATTGCAAGTTCTATCAATTAAAACAAGCCTGTTATAAACAAATTACCCAATCCTGTCAAAGACAGTAATATATAATGCAGCCTTTGGTGTATTACAAGCATCTATATATAAATTAGGTTTTAGTTTTATGAAAAATATTAAACATATAATTGCCATTATTTTCATATTTAGCCTGTTCTCATTATGTTCAAGAGAGCAATCTGCACCCGTGTCTCCACATTTAATTAAAATAAAACCAGAACAAAAACAACTTGTTTCAGCTGATAATAACATGGGCTATGATATTTACAAAAACTTATGGAATTTAAAAAATCAGAATTCAAATATTTTGATTTCACCAATAAGTCTGAACAAACCAATAAGTATAATTCTTTTTGGCACAAATAATAACTATGAAGTAAGAAAAGTATTACAATTTCCAAATTTAAAAAAAGAAGCTATTTATACAGAAATAAACCAATTAAATAATACTATTTTTAATATTGATGAACACAGCGAATTTAAAAACATTACTCGTTTTCTAACTCATAAACAAAATAATATTACCAATGAGTTTAAAAAATTTATCAGGAAAAATAAGATTATTAAAATTGATTATTATAATTCTGATAATTCCTCACAAATTTCAAACAATATTTCAAAGACCTCGCTTTTTAATATAGAAAATGAAATTTCACTAAAATGCAACTTTAAATATCAAACAGGTAAAACAGAATCACCCTTTTACACAAGCCCTGATTTAAGCAAGTTTGTAGAAATGCTTATTTGCAAATCTGAATTTAACTTTTACTCTGATGATATTATTAAAGCAATTGAAATGCCACTAGGAAGAGGTAATTATAATGCACTAATTATTTTACCAGAGTCAAATCAATCTCTCCAAAATATTAAAAACAAATTAAACAAACATTACATTAACAGGATAAATAGTAAATTTCGAAAACTAAATTTATCTGTGTATGTACCACAACTTGACATTAAGTATAATTACTCGTTAAATAAGAGCATGAACGAATGTAGTATTCACAAGCTATTTTCGACTAAAGCGAATAAATTTAAAAACATAAGTACAAATAAAGATTTATACTTAAACAAGCTATCACAATCAGTAACAATAAAAACGGTTTCAAAACCTATTGAAAGCAAGAAACTTTTTGAAAATGAAATTAAAAATAGTTTTTTTATTGACCATCCGTTTTTACTAATTATAACTGAAAAATATAGTGGTTCAATTTTATTTATTGGACAAATAATAAACCCAGTAAAGTAATAAATAACTCAGTCAGTTTATTTAGTAATTTAAAGGCCACCTCTACTAATTAATTTCGTAGTAATAAAGTAATTAGTAAGATGTAGCCTAAAGCCTAATTGAGTTCAAAGAAGATGGCTAAATATTATTTATCAGTGTAGCTGAAAATAATATTTAGTCATCTTTTTTTATTTAAAAAAAAAGGGTATTTTAGTGCTGTTTTAAACAGTAATTTTTCAAACAAATACCCTATTAATTATGAACCAATTAGTCATCTTTTTTATAATTCTTTTTTTTGCAATTGTACCGGCAACTATCGGTATTTTCTATCTAATATTTAAAAATACGGTAACCTATGTTGTTGGGATGACATTAACCTTCCCTGTAATGTTAATCACCTTTTTATCTTACATTGTGGGATCAGAAGGGTTTGTGCATTTAATATGGGGAGTACCGGTGGCAGTGAGTGTTTTAATTTTTGCATACTATGTCATTCATCGGAAAGTTGGTATCCCCTTAAAAGAAATATCTGAACATCTAAAATCTGTATCTGATGGAAATTTAGTTATAAATGTGAATAAAAAGTATTTTAAATACAAAAATGAGATTGGAGTAATTTCAGAATCACTTTCAAATATGTCTAATCACCTAAAAGCAATTGTGGGAGATGTTAAAACTGCAGCAGATATGCTGGCTTCGGTAAGTAATGAAATGAATATGGGAGCCCAGGAAATGTCGAATATTTCATCTGAGCAAGCAGCATCGTTTGAAGAAGTATCAGCTTCCGTTGAACAAATTGTTGAGAAAACTCGTAATAACAATAAGAACGCTCAAAATGCTGAAAATGTAGTTGCTCGTTCTGTAAATAAAATTGAAGCTAATAATATTAGTGTTCAAAAAGCAGTAAGTTCCTTATCTATAATTTCAGAAAAGATTAATGTAATTAACGACATTGCTTTTCAAACCAATATACTTTCATTAAATGCAGCTATTGAAGCTGCACGAGCAGGAGTAGCAGGAAAAGGATTTAGTGTTGTTGCCAATGAAGTTGGAAAACTAGCTGAAAGAAGTAAAGATTCAGCTATGGAAATTGAAAGTATCTCAAAAGAAAGTTCTGAGATAGCTAATGAAACCAGTAAAATCTCACAGAGCATTGTTCCTGAAATTAAGAATACTGCAACATTAATTAAAGATATTGTTATTAGTAGTAGAGAGCAAGAAAATAGTGCAGAGCAAATTAATGCTACACTTTCAGAATTGAATAATTCAGTACAAAAACTTGCCAGTAGCTCAGAAGAAACTGCTGCTAGTGCTGAGGAATTATCTGGTCAGGCTGAACAATTAAAAGATTTAATATCATTCTTTAAAATAAACTAAATTATTATTAAAAAAAGTTTCAATTTGAACTAGCTTGAATAATTCATGCGTTTTTTCTTTGTTGGAATTGAGGCGTCGAACTTTGAAGCT
>JAOZNO010000050.1 GCA_029933755.1 Bacteroidales bacterium
CCGCTAAGCGGCTTTTCGGAGTGCCGTCATAATTGTTATCAAAATTATGTATCTTTGTATTAGCTTAATTTATAAGGGAATTGGTTCATGCTTAATAAACAAGAAATATTACAGTTATTATCAGCAAATTATTTGACATTAAAAAAATTTGGTGTGAAAAAGATAGGTTTATTTGGTTCTTTTTCAAGAAATGAACAAACACAAGGTAGTGATATTGATTTTTTGATTGAATTTTTGCCAAAACAGAAAAGTTTTGATAATTATATGGACTTATATTTTTATTTAAAAACACTTTTTAATAAAGAAATTGATTTAAAAACAGTTAAATCTTTACCTCAAAACCGTAATTTCACACAAAACGTATTAAACGAAGTTGAATATGCAACGTTCTGACTCAGATTTTCTTTTGGATATAAAAACAGAATGCGAAGTTATTATTAAGCATACTAAGAGTAAAAGCTTTCAAGACCTATTGGATGACGATTTATTATCTCGTGCAATGGAAAGAAGTCTTGAAATTATAGGAGAGGCCTCAAAACATATATCAGAATTAACAAAACAAAAACCTTCTGGAATAGAATGGAAAAAAATTGCAGGTTTAAGGGATATATAATTCATCAATACTTTGATGTAGACTATGATTTGATTTGGGATGTAGTTACTCAAAAAATTCCCGATTTACACTACGAAATTATTAAGATACTAAATGATTAAACCCGTAAGCACAATACCAACCCACAATTTGTAACACAAGTGAACATTTAACAGAAAATCATAGATAATTGCTTATTTAAATATAGTTAAAGCATCATACATTCCTGCAATAAATGAATCTGGGTTATTTATAGAATCACGAATTGCCAAAATTAATAATATTTGTACAAAACGGGTTACAGTTAATCTTTCTATCTTTATTTTCATAAAACACAATATTAAAATCCCACTATTGAGTCTGCTCCGAAAAGTGTAACTTTCTGCATTCAGCCGCTAAGCGGCTTTTTGGAGTGCCATCACTATTTAAATTTAATATTCTTCTAATGATAAAGCTTTGATTAATTACTTTAAGTAAGTGCTTATCTTAATCCTACTTCAATACATAACATGCCATATATACCAGTAAGTACAAATATCTTCCAGAGGTTGTATATGCGAAAGCGGCAACATCCCATCCAAATAAATATCCGAGATTTGTTCGAAATTATTATTTTGGCGCAATTAAATATAAAAATATACCAACACCAAAAAACAGTATATTTGGTATCCAAACACCCAGTAATGATGGAACGGTACCTGCTTTGGCCAACTCGGTAAACACCTGCATAAAAAGTATATATAAAAAACTGAGTGACAATCCAATACCTATATTCAAACCAGTTCCACCTCTTCGCTTTTGAGTTGACAAACTAACACCAATTAAGGTTAAAATAAAAGTAGAAAAGGGAAATGCTAAACGACGATATTCTTCCACTTTATAGGATTCAATTTTATCGTCACCTTTCATTTCCTGATCAATAATAAATTTTGACAATTCCTTTGCATTTAGCGTCTCAATAGACCTCTCAACCCTTTTAAAATCACTGGGTTTTAAATTTAGGGCTGTATCTATACTGTTACCCGAAGTAATTAGCTCTTCTTTTCCTTTATAATCTCTTATATAATAGTTTTTTACAGTCCACTTATTTTTTGTAGAATCCCATGAAATTCTATCGGCAATAAGTTTAGAAACCAATTCTTTTTTATCAAATTTTTCAATTGAAAACTTATAACCAATATCACGTGAATTATCATAACTTTCAAGATATACATATACACCGGGCTCAACTTGCTTGTGAACATTTCTTGCAGAAAACCCACCTCTATGATATACATACTCATATTCAAATGCTATTCGTTTTTTATTTGCTTCCGGAATAACATATCCTGTTAATATAAAAGACAAAGTTGCCAAAAACAGGGCTGAAATAAAATAGGGGTACATCAATCGTCGATAACTAACACCACTTGTAAGTATCGCTACAATTTCCGAATCTCCCGTAAGTTTAGAAGTGAAAAATATAACTGATATAAAAACAAACAATGGAGAAAAGAAATTAGCAAAATAGGGGATAAAATTCAAATAATAAACAAAAATAATCTGATTCCAGGAAACATCTTTCTCCATAAAATCGTCCAATTTTTCAGCCACATCAAAAATGATTACAATTGCCATAATCATAGCGAGAGAAAAGAAAAAAGTTCCAAGGAATTTTTTTATTATATAAAGATCTATTGTTTTTAGTCTAAAATTCTTCACAAAATTAAATTATTACTAAATATCTGATATTTAATCATATTCTATAACAGAGGAACTAAATTTATTAGCTCTGGTTTAATATAACGGACATAATGAAAGTTAAACACTATGTATTAATTAACAGGCAATTAAAAAATTAGTAACTTGTAATTAAAATGAATTATTAATGTTCTTAATTACTAATTACCAGTACACTACTTACTTGTAAAAATATATGCTATTCTAAACCTAAGCCAATTTCTTTTTATAAAACTCCTCTATGAGGGTTTCATTCAATACTAAATTTTCTGCATTGTTTGTTTAACCATTATATCTTTCCATGCAGAAAACTCCCCTGTTTGAATTTTTCTACGAGCCTCACCAACCAACCAAAGATAAAATGCTAAGTTATGAAGACTTGCAATTTGTGCTCCTAATCGTTCACTTGATGCAATTAGGTGTCGAAGATAAGCCTTCGAATATTTTTGGTCAACAAACGATGCTCCATCTTCTTCAATAGGTGAAAAATCATTCTTCCATTTTACATTTTTTATATTAATCGTTCCGTTTTTTGTAAAAAGCATACCATTTCGTCCATTTCGGGTAGGCATTACACAATCAAACATATCAGTACCCAATGCAATTCCTTCCAGAATATTAGCAGGAGTTCCCACTCCCATTAAGTAACGGGGTTTGTCTGCTGGCAAAATATTATTAACCACTTCAAGCATTTCATACATATCTTCAACTGGTTCACCAACAGATAAACCACCAATCGCATTTCCTTCAGCACCATATGATGCAATTACTTCAGCAGAATGTTTTCTTAAATCTTTATAAACACTTCCTTGTACAATTGGAAAGTAAGCCTGTGAATGTCCATATTTCGCCTCTGTGTTATTGAAATATTTTATTCCTCTATCAAGCCATGAATGGGTAAGTTCGAGTGACGTTTTCGCATAATCATAATCACATGGATATGGCGTACATTCATCAAATGCCATCATTATATCGGCACCAATTGTTCGTTGAATATCAACTACACTTTCAGGTGTAAAGTTATGTCTTGACCCATCAATATGTGATTGAAATACAGCTCCTTCAATAGATAATTTTCTATTATTTGCAAGTGAATATACCTGAAAACCTCCACTATCCGTTAAAATAGGTTTTTCCCAATTCATAAATTTATGTAAGCCCCCGGCAAGCTCCATTGTTTCCATTCCGGGACGTAAATATAAATGGTAGGTATTACCTAAAATAATTTGAGCTTTGGTATCTTCCTCTAACTCGGTTTGATGTATTCCCTTAACAGACCCCAGTGTTCCTACAGGCATGAAGATTGGTGTTAAAATTTCTCCATGATCCGTTGTTATTTTTCCACTGCGAGCATTTGATTTGGTGTCTTTCTTATCTAATTTAAACTCCATTTATTAGCTTTCTATTTATGACAAAAGTAAAGATTTTTAATTACTTTTGCAGTTATTTTTAATCATTGCTTCAATTATGCCAGAAATCTTAAAGCTTTCTGTATTAGAACTAATTATTTTAGGAGTTTTTAGTATTACTTTTTTAATACAACTCTTTTATTATTTGTTTTTCTATTTACGTATTGCTACCTACAAAGTAAAAGCTAAAGAAACTAAAAAACTTCCTGTTTCAATAATTGTTTGTGCGAAGGACGAAGCTGAAAACCTTGAAAATTTTCTACCAACAATACTTGAACAAGACTATTATGATTATGAAGTGATTGTAGTTAATGATGGCTCTACAGATGAAACAGGAGATGTACTAAAAAGATTGAATAGTAAATATAAAGATCTATATATCACTACAATACCAGAAAACACTAAACTAAGACAAGGAAAAAAACTAGCAGTTACCATTGGAATAAAAGCTGCTAAAAATGAATGGATTTTATTAACAGATGCTGATTGTAAACCAGTTTCTAAAAACTGGATTAATAATATGCAGAATAACTTTTCTGATAAAAATGAATTAGTTCTTGCTTATGGTGGCTATATGGAACAAAAAGGCTTCCTAAATAAACTAATCCGGTTTGATAGCATGTTTATTGCTATGCAGTATTTTAGCTTTGCCCTAGCAGGCATACCATATATGGGGGTTGGAAGAAATCTGGCTTATAGAAAATCATTATTTTTTAAAAATAAAGGGTTTGCCGGACATTTGAAACTAAAATCAGGTGATGATGATTTGTTTGTTAATAAAGTAGCTACCAAAGACAATACAGGTATTGAATTATCACAGGAAAGTTTTACCCGAAGTGTGCCGGAATCAAAGTTTGGCTCATGGATTTACCAAAAAAAACGACATCTAACCACAGGACATCTTTATCAGTTAAAGCATAAATTAATCCTTGGTACAGAAATTTTAAGTAGGGCCTTATTTTACATTTCCTTCATTGCCAGTTTTATGTTTAGTAGTTTAATTATTGTATTACTATCTGCATTTTTTATTCGTTTTATTTTACAGTTGATAATATTTTATAAAGCTTCTGTCAAATTTAATGAGAAAAAAGTATTTTATTTAGGTATAATATTTGATTTTGTTTTACCAATCATTAATTTTATCATTCTTATAGGAAATATTAAATTACGCAAAAGAAGAAATGAGTTCAAGAGTTGAATTTTCTAGTAAAGCCGAACGTGACCGCTATCTGGTAAAAAAGGCCAGAAATGGTGATCAGAAAGCTTATGCAGAACTTCTTAGTTCGTATAGGGATTCCCTTTTTTTTATGATGAAAAAAATGGTTAATAATGTTGATGATGCTGAAGATTTAACAATTGAATCATTTGGAAAGGCATTTAACTTGCTGGATAGCTATACTGAAAAATACGCTTTTAGCACCTGGTTATTTAAAATAGCAAGTAATCATTGTATTGACTTTATTCGTAAACAAAAAAAACATATTTTGCTTTCTATTGATGAAGGCTCTGCTGATAATATTCTTCCAAATCAATATATGCTTTCAGACAGCCCCGACCCTGAGGAAAAAATGATTTGGGAACAAAAAGGGGAACTTATAAAGGATTTCATAAACAGACTTCATCCCGATTATCAGGAAATTATTAAAATGAAATATTTTCAAAGTCTTTCTTATATAGAAATTGCCGAAGAACTAGAAATTCCTTTAGGAACAGTAAAAGCAAGACTTTTCCGCTCAAAAGAGCTATTATTAAGTACGCTTAAAGATAAGGATATTTAATCTATCATTGTTCTTATTAAATTTTACACCACGTTTTTTTAATCTTCACAAATAATTAATAATTGATGTGGAACAAGGTTTTCCAAATGTGATCTTTAATATTATATGCCATGCAAATAATTAATCAATACTTCCCAAATTTAACTGACTTACAAAAAGAACAATTTGCTAAACTTGGTGATTTATACAAAAATTGGAATCAAAAAATTAATGTGATTTCACGCAAAGATGTTGATATGTTGTATGAAAGACATATTTTGCACTCTTTAGCAATTGCTAAAATTATAAAATTCAGGAACAAAACATCTATACTTGATGTAGGAACAGGTGGAGGTTTCCCGGGGATACCGCTTGCCATTTTATTTCCCAGGGCTAAATTTCATTTAATAGATTCTATTGGGAAAAAAATAAAGGTTGTAAATGCAGTTATCCAGGAATTAGAATTAAAAAACATAAGAGCTGAACAAAAACACAGTTCTGAATTAAAAGGGAGATTTGACTTTATCGTAAGCAGAGCAGTTACTGCATTTCCAAAATTTGTGGAGCTGATGCAGAGAAAAATTAAATACAAAAGCTTTAACAGCATGCAGAATGGTATCCTTTATTTAAAAGGTGGTGATTTAGAAGAAGAGCTTAAAGATTATCAAAAACAAATAACACTTAGTCCAATCAGTAATTTCTTTGAAGAAGAGTTTTTTGAAACCAAATTTGTTGTTTATTATCCTATGAGCTAATTTTTTCAAATTAATTAACAATAATTTAAGCCAAAGTTTTTTGTTTAAAAGAAAATATTTTACTTTTGCAGACCGATTTAAGAAAATTTATAATTAAAAATATATCAAAATGAAGAGGACATTTCAACCATCGAACAGAAAGAGAAAAAATAAGCATGGATTTAGGGAAAGAATGTCATCCGTAAGTGGACGTAAAATTCTTGCTAAAAGAAGAGCAAAAGGAAGAAAAAAAGTATCAGTTTCTGACGAGCCTCGTCACAAGCGTTAAAAATATTCTTTAAGATATTTGCCGGGTTTGTACATTGAGCTAGTCGAAATGTGTCGAAGCATTATCTTAATACTTTAATAAATTATACCCTTTCATTTAAATGGAAGGGTTTCTTTGTTTGTACGTATAAGGGTTTAAAAATTTTCTATGCCTTTGCTAAATGCATTAATCAAGCTTAGTTCTGTTTCCATTACAATCTTTATAATTCGTTTTTGTTTTTCATCAAGACAGAGCTTTATACACAAATTCAGCAAACTGTTCTAAAGAGGGATCACGGGCACCCATTAAAAGTACAATATCTCCTTCTCTAAGTATTTTTTTGATTTCTATAGGAAAATCCTTCCTGTTTTCAACAAAAACAGCCTGTTTAGCTTTTTCATTAATTCCTATAATTAAATCATTTGCCGAAATATCTTTTGTAACCGTTCCACCTGCATAATAAATTTCACTCATCCATATTTGATCATCCGCTCTAAGCACAGCAGAAATTTCATTAATAAACTCATTCCTTAGAAAACGGGTAGGGCCAAAACCATGCGGTTGAAACCAGGCTATTACTCTTTTTGTTAATGGTTGGCAAGCTTTTATTGCGGCTGCAATTTTTACCGGATTGTGTGCGTAATCATCAATAAGTGTAATTCCATTCTTTTCACCAATTATTTGCATACGCCTATAAATTCCCTCATAATTTTCCAGTGCCTTTGCGCAATCTTCTAAAGAAATACCCATTTGTTTCGCAACGGCAATAGCAGCCAATGCATTTTCCATATTATGGGCACCAACTGCTGGCATTTTAAAATCTACTTCATTAATTGAAAAGCTTAAATGATAGCCTGATTGTTTAAAATTACTACCATTTATACCACATTCCGTTTCATATCCAAAATCAAAGTTCTTATTAACAGAGTATTCTTTAGCTCGGGCTTGCGATTGATTAACAATTAATGTGTTTTGGATATTTTGCTTAAACTCCCTAAATATCTCATGTAGTTCGGTTAATTCTTTATGATCTTTATCAATATTCAGAATAACTCCTGTGTCAGGATTGTATTTTACTAAAGTCCCATCCGATTCATCAGCTTCAATAATTAAATGTTCGCCTTTTCCTGCTACAGCATTACCTATTTTACCCTGCTTAATCAGTGATGTAAGTCCTGCACCCGAAATTAATGAGGGTTGATAATTAGCATAATCCATAATATGGTATAACATAGCAACAGTAGTCGATTTTCCCGAGGTACCTGAAATAGCAATTGTTTTTTTTGTTTGAGTAATTGCAGCCAGCAAATCTGCACGGTGAATGATTGGAATACCTTTCTTAACAACCAAAGCATATTCTACATTTGATTCTTCAACTGCTGTAGATACCACTACAATTTCAATTGAATCATTAAGGCCACTCCCATCCTGAGAAAAAGTTTTTATATTTTCACCTTCCAGTTTTTTTCTTATTTCTGAATTTTCCCCATTGATAAAATATCGGTCAGAACCTGAAACATTTTTTCCAATTCCAGATAAATATTGTGCAATAGCACTCATTCCGGCACCAGCCACACCAATAAAAAAGTATGCATTGTAATTCTCTATAGTTATTTTAGCCATTATTAGTTATAATATTAAAATTAGTTTTGTAAAGACGCACGACCCCCGAAAATATTCGGGGCAAGACTGTATTGTCTTTACAATCTATTTTAGTCGTTTTAATATTTAGATTAATATTCGTTTCTGAAGAGACGCACGTCCGTACGTCTTTACAGTAACAAACAATATTATTGGGGTTCAAGTAAATCAAAAACGCCTTCGTTTTCCAAAATAAGCATACCTAAACGCTCATCAGATAAACCCTCTTTGATTTTATAATTAAAAACAGGCTTTCCATTTACTACTTGCGAATCAAAATACATAAATCGAATAGATTTTTCACTTTTCAATTCATTACCCAATTCCAGTAAATGTGAAGATAAAAGAAAAAGGCTACTCTTCCATTTACTTAATTTTTTAATAATTTTTAAAGAACCTTCAAAGGCATCTTTTACATTTGTTCCTTTAAAAAGTTCATCAAATATAATAAAAGCAGTTTTGTTTTTTTGTAAAACATTGGCAACATCTTTCACTCTACGTACTTCACTGTAAAAATAACTGTAGCCTTTCGGTAAATTATCAGAAACATTTAAACTGGTAAATAACTGGCTAAAGTAGCTTAGTTTCATTGATTTTGCAGGAACACCCATTCCTAAGTGAGCTAGGAATACCGCAACGCCACAAGCTTTTAGAAAAGTTGTTTTCCCTGCCATATTTGGGCCTGTAAGAAATACAAAATTTTCTGGTGGGGCAAAAGAAAGATTATTATCAACAGGCTGATTAACAAATAGGTGAAACAGTTCCTCTGTTTGAAAAACAGCCTGTTCAGAGTCTTCAAACTCAGGAAAGATTAAGTGATACTTATTATTTGCTTGTGCTTGTGCAATTAAAACATCCAATTCATAGATAATATCAATTAATTGCAATACATTTTCTTTATATGTACTCCTAAAAGTCTTATCAAATCGCAACAGTTCAACATTTCCAAGTTTTGTTATTGATTTTACATCCAAAGCCTGGGCTATTTCTTTAATATCCAATATTTCATCAATTTTATGAAAATATGTATTAAGTAATTCCGGCAATTCATCCTGCAAAACTTGTTGACGAAACTTATCAATCAATTTTAAAAAGCGTATAAGCTGTTTTGTTCCGTATAAAAAAGTTCTTTTAAAGTCCTTATAAATAAATCGGTATGAGATGCTTTCAATAATCCTTACAAATACATTTTTCCCTATAGATGGGACAGAATCCGAAAAGTAATAAACATCCAGTTGATCTGTGAGTTTTGTATCAATTGGCAACTCCCATAATTGAATATTTTGCTGTATAAATTTTACTGCTTTTTGAGTTTTCCTGATTGTATTAATATCCTGCAATGGTTTCCTGAAAAGACTTTTTAGCTTATGTTTTCCGCCCGGAGTTGATGTTAAATCAAGCATTTCAAATATGCTTGTTCCTTGCATATCATTTTTTTGCAGTTCAAGCTCCTTTGATGTTTGTAGGTCTATTTTCATTATTTATTTCTTTAATAACCACCTCCATACAGGCTCTACACTAATTTCATTAATACCGATTTTTATAATTTCTTTTTCATCATAGCTTAAAATTTTGGCTTTATTTATTCCTAACTCATCCATTGCTGATATTAAAGAGTTTATTTCACGTTTTCGGGTTTCGTAATCGCTAATGCTGTACGAAACCTGTATTAGTATTTTTTTTTCACTTATAAAAAAATCGGTCTCGTATTTACGTTTAAAAAAGAAAATATCTTCACCATATCGGCGTTTAAGCTCAATAAACACAATATTTTCAAGTAATTTGGTATCCTGATCAATCAAAAAAAGGTTAAGCACTCCATTATCAGCAAAATAATACTTTTTTTTAGTTTCCCGGTCAGAAAACTTTGCGGTATAATTACTTATTCCAAAAATAAGGAATGCCTCATACATATATCCATAATATTCGGCTACAGTAGCAGTCCCAGCCTTAATACCGGTTGATTTTATAATGTTTTTAATACGATTATACGAGGTTTCTGAATTTACACTTTCAGCAGTTTTTTTTATTAGTAGTTTTAATAAATTATTATTCTGAAGATTATATCGTGCAATAATATCGCTATAAAAAACTTTTTGGTATAAAGTACTTAGGTACTCCTTTTTCTGTTTGTATTTTAATATTTCAGGAAATCCACCATAGCGAAAATATTCGTCAAATAACTTTTTAATTTTCAGCTTTTGTTCTGAATATTCATAATTTTTTTCAAGAGTTACATTATTAAAATCCAAAAATTCTTTAAATGAGAGAGGCTGAACTTCTCTAATCATAAATCGCCCACCCAAAGTAGTAGCAATTTGAGAACTGAAAATTTCAGCATTACTCCCGGTAATATAGCATCTATAACCGGTATCAGCTAAACGCCGTACAAATTTTTCCCAAGCGGGAATGTTTTGTATTTCATCGAAAAAACAATATGGCTGTTTATTACCGAAAAGTTCAGAATAACATTCCAGCAATAAATCAAAATCAGAATGATAAAAACCAATAAGTCGCTCATCCTCAAAATTTATATACAATATCTGATTAATATTTTTTTTATTTACAAGTAAATCCTTTATAATTTGATATAACATATAGGTCTTGCCTGCGCGCCTAATACCAGTAAAAACATAATTGGCATTATTGTCAATATTCAACTTGCGGTACTTAAACTTAAGTTTAAATACCCTTTGTTGCGATTCAATTATTATCTTTTTTAAAACGTCTTTATTCATTATTAAATAGCCCCCATGTTTGTAATTCGAAAAGTTTCGAACAGCTTCTGTTAAATTAGTGCCTGAACGGAAATGAAGTGTTTGAATGGAAAGCTCCAAATTCTAGGCTTGTTAAATCTTAAAAATCAGGAATTTACACATATAAATGCGATGTGCTGAGCTTGTCGAAGTAACTGATTGTTAAGATGGGCATAACGACGGAATTGGAGTTTTTGGTCAAACACTAAATGCCAATATTATTCTACTTACAGAACAAAAATACAATATTTTATTCTATTAATAAAATAAAATATCATAATATTACTCTATAATAAGAATAATAATATATAATTATATCCTGTGTTCAGAACAAATATAGATACTTTTTGTTCTGTGATCAGAATAAAAATGATATTTTTCCGTACAAATAATTAAAAATCATACCTCTTCTTCTTGTACGGGTTGCCTCCACGCTTTACTATTAAATCATAAATTTCTTTTCTTTTTTTATCATCGTAATCAGGCCAGTTAATCACCTCTTCCTTAGTCCGGTCGCATCCAATACACACATCCTCTTCATTATACTTGCAAATTAATCTGCAAGGGTTCTTATATTTAGTCATTTTACTGTTTTAGTTGAAAAACCTAATTATGACGGCACTCCGAAAACCCGCTTAGCGG
>JAOZNO010000695.1 GCA_029933755.1 Bacteroidales bacterium
TACACAATGGTAAATATTGTTTAATTATGGATTCACTTGTCAATAAACACAGGATTTTACTCGCTAATCTATTTACTTCATTTAAACGTGATTTATTAAATCAAATTTCATGGAACGAGCGAATGATTGGAATTAAGGGGGCAAGAGGTGTTGGAAAAACAAGCTTGATGTTACAATATATTAAAGAAAAATTTGGCATTTCGGAACAATGCTTATACGTAAGTATGGATGATTTGGAATTTCCTTTTACAAATTTAATTCAGCTTGCAACAAAATTTGTTCAATTGGGTGGTAAACACTTGTTTATTGATGAAATACATAAACAGGAAAACTGGATAATCCAATTAAAAAACATTTACGACTTACATCCTGATTTACAAGTTGTTTTTACGGGTTCGTCAATACTTGAGTTAGATAATTCAAAAGCTGATTTAAGCAGAAGAGCTGTTTTATATACGATGCAGGGATTATCTTTTCGGGAGTTTTTGCAAATTGAAACAAAATGGTCTTTCAAAAAGTATTCTTTAGCTGAGATTATTGTAAATCATGAAAATATTAGTTTTGAAATTATGCAAAAGTTAAAACCTTTACAATATTTTAAAAACTATATTAGATATGGCTACTATCCATACTATT
Organism: Bacteroidales bacterium; assembly: GCA_029933755.1. GTDB lineage: Bacteria > Bacteroidota > Bacteroidia > Bacteroidales > NBLH01 > NBLH01. The sequence goes on from JAOZNO010000695.1 coordinate 637, forward strand.
TACAAAACATTGAAACCTACTCTATTAAATTGTCAGAACTTATTAATCAGGTAATTGAATTTGATTTACGCTATTTGGCAAACATAGATATTGAACATTATGCTAAATTAAAACGCTTTTTATACTTGCTTAGTCAATATGTACCGGTTAAACCCAACATATCTGACTTATCAGCAAAAATGGGAATGTCCCGCGCCACGATTTCAAAGTATATACATTATTTGGAGAAAGCTGATATTTTAACAATCCTATATTCTTCGGATAAAAAGTTCAAGGCATTATCTAAACCTGAAAAAGTTCTGCTTCACCATCCTAACTTGTATTTTGCTTTATCATCTGATAAAACAAATTTAGGCAGCGTACGAGAAACTTTTTTTGTTAACCAATTGCTGTATCAACATACTGTTGAAATTGCAAGTTTCGGTGATTTTATGGTTGATGATAAATATACATTTGAAATAGGTGGAAAAAAGAAAAGCTATAAACAAATAGCAAATATAAAAGATTCATACATTATTGCTGACGATATCGAGATCGGGTTTAAAAATAAGATTCCATTATGGTTAATAGGATTCTTGTATTAAAACTAAAGATTCAAGGATTTCGCAACGAATAAAGTATCTTAATTTTCAATAGTCTCTTTAAAAGCCTCACCCAGATTGTCAATAATATCACTTGCTATTAATGCTTGCATACTTTTTTTTTCAGCAGCCAGATCACCAGCCAAACCATGAAGATAAACACCAAGTATTGCTGCTTTTTCGGGTTCATAGCCCTGTGCAAGTAAAGAAGTTAAAATACCCGTAAGAACATCACCACTTCCAGCTGTAGCCATACCGGGATTCCCTGTTGAGTTAAAGTAGCATTTACCATTAGGCAAAGCAATTGAAGTATGTGCACCTTTAAGTACCACAATAAGCTGCTGTTTTGTTGCAAGCTCAATTTGCTTTTGGTATTGTTCAAAATACGAACTTGACTCCCCTACTAATCTTCTAAACTCACCGGGATGAGGCGTAAGAATACTATTTACAGGTATTAAGTCATATAAATCATGGTTACTGGCGATTAAATTTAGTGCATCAGCGTCCAGCACAACTGGTTTTTCTGCATTATCTAAAACCCCAATTAATGAATTTAAAGTTTCTTTTTTCTGTCCTATACCAGGGCCAATACCAATAGCCTGGTATAAATCCTGCTCATCAGATTTGCAAAAACGAGTACCAGACTCGTCAATACAAACCATGGCTTCAGGAACAGCTGTTTGCATAATTTCATAACCAGAGATAGGGAAGTGAGTTGAAAGTAATCCAATCCCGGTTCTTAAACAAGCCTTAGCAGCCAGAATTGCTGCCCCCATTTTACCGTAACTACCTGCAATTAACAGTGCATGGCCATATGTGCCTTTATGGTCAAACTTATTTCTTTTCTTTAACATCTTTCTCACCGTAATCCTAGTAATGTACTCATTGCCAGATTCTATATCAGACAAATAGGTATTACTTAATCCAATTGGTAAACAAATCCACTCACCAACATGAAATTGCGAATCAGGAAAAAAGAACGACAGAAACGGAAGCTCAAGCGTTAAAGTATAATTTGCTTTTATAACTTTTAAATAGGATTTATCCTCAACCATACTCAGTCTTGAATTATCTTCACTAAAAAAACCAGAGGGTATATCAATTGAAATTACATGTACCTTTGCTTTATTTACATGTTCAATAATTTGCCCGTAAAGTCCTTCAACTGGTCTTGTTAATCCAGAACCAAACAAAGCATCAATTACTAAATCAGACTTACTAATTATTGGAAAATCATGTTCGTTATGAAGTACAGAAACATAAATTTTCTTTTGTACTAACATTCGCTCATAATTTATTTGTGCATCTGGTGAAAACTTGATATTTTTAAGATAAACACTCACTCTAAAACCAGTTTCAGCAAGCAGTCTGGCAATTGCCAAACCATCTCCTCCATTATTACCAGGGCCTGCAAAAATTTTCACATCAGGTTTAGCAGTATACTTTTTTATAATCCATTTTGCACATACTTTTGCAGCCCTTTCCATTAGGTTAATAGAAAGTATAGGTTCGTTTTGTATCGTATAAGCATCTAAGGCTTTAACTTGTTCTGAATTTAATATCTTCATGTATCTAATATTTACAGATAACTGGATTTACTTTACAAATTTAATCAAAACCTTTTTATATTTGCAAAAAATATAAGGAATTAACAATTACTGTTACACACCTTAATATCAATATAATAAAAATAATATGAGTAAATTTAATGAAATTATAAAATCAGAAAAAATAGTATTAATTGACTTTTCAGCTGAATGGTGTGGACCATGTAAAGCACTTGCACC
>JAOZNO010000696.1 GCA_029933755.1 Bacteroidales bacterium
TGATAACGGAAAAAGCGGCCCCTATTATTGTTCAGGTTATTTTTATCCGGAAGATGTCATTTCAGGCTTTAGCCATACACACCTTAGCGGTACAGGTGCAGGAGATTTGATAGACATTTCGTTTATGCCAACTACTAAAGAAATCAAGCAAGAGTATTTCACACAAACAGATCGTTTTATAAAGGAGTATTGTGAAGAAACAAATTTGGATATAAGTGAGTATTATGATCCTGAAAAAGGAAATGTTTTTAAGAACAATATCTTGTTAAAATACCGTTCAAAATTTTCGCATGATTTTGAAAAAGCGTCGCCCGGATATTATTACGTAAAACTTTTAGATGATGATATTGATGTTGAACTCACCACTACCGAATTTGTAGGCTTTCATAAATACACTTTTAATAATCCCAAAAAAGAACTAAACGTAATTCTTAATTTGGGTTTTGCTATCAATAGGGGGCGTCCGGTTGATACTTATCTAAAAAAAGTGTCTCCTACCCTTTTTGTAGGCTATCGGTTTTCGGAGGGTTGGGCAGATCATCAAAAAGTGTTTTTTGCCCTTGAGTTTGAACAAGAACCAAAAAGCTATAAAACCTTTAATGTGAATAATGAACATAAAAATGGGGTGCAAGGGAAAGGAATTCAGGGGGTTTTTACTTTTGATGGTTCAAAATCGAATACCGTAATATTTAAGCTAGGACTATCTTCAGGTAGCATTGAAGGTGCACAGGCAAATTTAAAAACCGTTGAGGAATATAAATGGGATTTTGAAAAAGTTAAAAATGATACCCGTTCAAAATGGAATGAAATTCTATCAAAAATTAAGATAAGCTCTGATAATGAAAATCAAAAACGTATTTTTTACACAGCACTTTATCACTCTTATTTAACTCCTAATCGTTTTTCAGATGTTAAAGGCGAATATAAAGGCTTCAATAATAATTTGGAGAAAGCTGAAGGCTATAAGCAATATACGGTTTTATCCTTATGGGATACTTTTCGTGCTTTAAAACCATTTTTAGCAATTATGGAACCAGCTCTTTATTCTGATATAGTTAATTCTATGCTCGCAAAATACAAACAAACGGGAGTACTTCCTTATTGGGAAATTGCCGGGAATGAGGGAGGTTCGATGATTGGATATCATTCAGTTCCGGTAATTGCTGATGCAATTCTAAAAGGGATTGGGAATTTTGATAAGGAGCTTGCACTTAAAGCAATGGTAGATGCTTCAAATAATGATAGAAAAGGCCTTGGGCATTATCTCAAATATCAATTTGTTCCTACGGATAAAGAGAAAAGTGCAACTGTTTCAAAAACATTAGAGTACAGTTATGATGACTGGTGTATTGCCCAGGCAGCTAAACATTTAGGAAAAGACAGTATATATACTGAATACATGAAAAGGTCTGAATATTATAAAAATGTTTTCGATCCGGAATATAAATTAATGAGGGGTAAAAATAGTGATGGGACTTGGTACGAACCATTCCACCCAAGATTTGGGCAGTACGGCAATCCTCATTATGTTGAAGCTAATGCCTGGCAATACTCATTTTTTGTTCCACATGATATGGAATCTTTAATTGAAATGATAGGTGGCAATAAAGATTTTGAAATGATGATGGATTCTTTGTTCAATCAAACTTCTGAAATACTGGGTGAAGATACCGAGGATATTGTAGGAAGGATTGGACAATATGCCCATGGCAATGAGCCAAGTCATCATGTAGCATATTTATATGATTACATCAATAAAGATAAAAAAACGCAATTTCGTGTTAATCAAATTATAGATTCACTTTATACTGACACACCTGATGGACTTTGCGGTAACGATGATTGCGGACAAATGTCGGCATGGTATGTTTTTAGCGCCATCGGTTTTTATCCTGTAAACCCACTTGATGGAAGATATTATTTTGGATCGCCACAATTTGAAAAAGTAGAACTGAAACTCCCTAGTGGTAAAATATTTACAGTTATAGCAAACAATGTATCAAATCAAAATATTTATATCAAATCAAAAAAACTCAATGGAGAAATATTATCCCATCCGTATATTACCTATGAAGAATTAATCAAAGGCGGGGTATTGGAGTTTGAAATGCATTAAGAAACTATTTTTTTGACTTAGGTTTATATATTATAGAATTCCTTAACTGTCTAACAATTAGTTTTTTGTATATTGGTGATATGTTTATTTGATTATTCGGTGATGATAAAATCACCAAATAAACAGATAAACAAATAATCAGAACATTATAAGTTATTTAAAAATTTAAAAATTTTAATTATGAGAAAACTAAGCCTATTAGTCACTATTCTATTATTAAATGTTTATCTGTTTGCCTCAGGTATTAAGCAAGATGGAAACAGTATTACTTACGATACCGAAAAAGGCTTTATTAAATTACAGGTTTGTTCCGATAATATTATCAGGGTACTTATTTCTCCTGTAAAAGATTTAAAGGAAAGAAAAAGTTTAATGCTTATTGACTATCCCAATCAAAATACAAAATGGAAGGTAAATGAAACAGAACGTTACATTTCACTTAAAACAGGAAAAATAACAGCAAGGATTGATAAAACGTACAATACGGTGTCATTTTACGATAATTCAGGGAATTTAATCCTGCAAGGAGACACTTATAAATTTGAACAAAAAACAACGGATAATGACTCTTTTTACCATATCGAGCAAAAATTCAGGCTTTCGCCGATAGAAGCAATATACGGCTTAGGACAATATCAGCAAGGCGTGATGAACTGGCGGAAGCATGATGTTACCCTTTTTCAGGAAAACAGGGAAATTGCCGTACCCATGTTCGTATCCTCAAAAAACTATGGTATACTTTGGGATAATTATTCCTTAAGCAAATTTCACGACAGCAAAGAAAACACTTCTCTATGGTCGAATGTGGCCGATGCCATTGATTATTATTTCATTGCAGGACAGAATATTGACGAAGTTATTTCGGGCTACCGTTTCCTTACCG